>CAYHEQ010000006.1:0-29228 GCA_964355795.1 uncultured Candidatus Saccharibacteria bacterium | reverse complement strand
AACCATACGAATATATTAACATCCGTTGGTTACTATTCCAACTAATTACCTAGAACAAATGTTCAGTATTAGTCAAAACTTACCAGCAAGATATAAGAAAAGAAAGATTTTGCGCAAAAAAAATACCGCGTGGCAAGCCACGCGGCGAATATTTTAAGCGTCTAATTACTTCATCTTGCTCTCCCAGTAGAGCCGCCCGGGAAGCTCCTCGTCCTTAATCTCTTCCATGGCGGTCGCTTCTCGCGCGAGTTCTGCCGGAAGAACAGTGATGCCCATGCAGAAGCTCGACCCTTCAACCTCAATCGGGTTGACGAGCTGATATGAATCCCAGCTCGCGTCAATCCGTTCGGGCTTAGTCTGGAGACGGAAGCACTCTCGGTATGTCCCAGCGGGGACATTCTCGGCCGAGAGGGAAAAATTTATCTCGGCGGTCTCCCCCGGCCGAATCCACCGCATAGATGAGATATCACTTACGACGTCCCGATCGTACCACGACCCGTCGTCAAAAAACATACTTCCGGTCGCGAATTGACTCACCATGTAGATCCGACTTTTCCGGTTCTCCATGTTGTACCATGAGACATTTCCCGTGTTTTTGACTCGAACACGGAAGTAGTTGTTTGGGTACCAGACATTTTGTCCGGACACCACCGAAACGGCCATATCTTGGTCCACCACCGCCTGGTACTCCAGCGAGGTTCCTGCTGGCAGGACATCGATGGTCATTTCGGACGCAGGGTAGTACCAGCTTACATCCGCAAACTTCCCATCCTCTACCGTGGCGCGAACCACGATAGTCTTGGTGCTACCGACAGCGACATTCGGTAAAGTGATCGCCGTCAACGCCATCCCGCCATCGTCTGATGTGACGATCTCGGTCGCGCCGAGTTGGGTACTGCCATCAAAGACCCTGAAGGTCACTGGGACTTTGAAGGTTTCCCAATCGCACTGGTCTCCGCAGGTTGCGTAAACCCTCACCCCAACGAGCTGGGCGTCACCGGCAAACCCGACCTGATACGAATAGTCATAGTAGTCGTCATCGTTCACTGTTCCCGTGGTCGCTGGGCTAAGCCAGTTAACCTTTTCCGGTTCAGCGATGATGGCGATGCCACCATGCTCATCCGAAGTGGGTGGAATGTCTCCCAACTTGGGAGGCATCGGCGAAACCGCCGTCGTCCCACCCCCGCCCCCACCACAACCGGCGAGAAACAGAGTACCGATCAAAAACATCACGGGCACCAACAATGCGTACCCGATGGCGGTCAAATTCGTCCGCACCGCCCACATATCAACCAAACTGGATTTTTTCATAGCTGAAAAGCCCTCCCCTTTTTCTGGCCCCTTGGGGCTGTTTTTTTTAGCAATTTTTCAAGGGTCAAAAGCTCCCTTTATGCTAGCTACCATTATATCACACTTTTGCCAAAAAGTCAATGTTTTTCTGTTTTGGGCATGCTAGTCTCACTAATTTCTAACGAATCCCGTAGAGACACGACATGTCGTGTCTCTACGAAATAAAATAGACACGGCATGCCGTGTCTCTACAAGCAATCAGCGCGCCTAGTAGCGCGCGAAATGCGCGTAGGCGCGATTGGATTCCGCCATACGATGCGTATCTTCTTTTTTCTTAATCGCTCCACCCTGATTGTCAGAAGCCAAAATCAACTCTTCCGCTAGCTCTTCTGGCGTAGAACGACCTTTTTTGGCGCGCACAACTTCTAGTATCCATTTGATAGCGTACATCGTCTTTTGGTCTTTTTTGACTTCTACCGGCACCTGATAATTGGCGCCCCCCACTCGGCGCGACTTAATTTTCAAAGAGGGCGAAACATTTTTGATCGCGTTATTGAAAACATCAATCCCCTTCTTGCCCGACTTTTTCTCAACGATCTCTAACGCTTTGTAAAAAATATGAGTGGCGACTGATTTCTTGCCGTCCCACATCAGATTATTGATGAATTTGGATACCACAACTGAACGATACAAATCGTCTGGCTTAATCTCTCTTTTTGGCGCTGGCTTGCTCCCTCTAGACATGGTTAATTCCAATCTTAATGCTAATTTTTATTCAAATATATTCAAATGAATTTTTGGTGGTAATTTATTTGTAGTAATTTGAATGAAAATTTGAATGCTACGATTCGTATGTTCCTACTTCCGCTTCGCTCCGTATCTGCTCCGTCCTTGCATTCTTTTCTCCACCCCTCCCGCGTCCAACATCCCTCTGACAATATGATAACGAACACCGGGCAAGTCCTTGACCTTACCACCACGAATGACTACCACCGAGTGTTCTTGCAAATTGTGCCCAATACCGGGGATATAGGCCGTCACTTCCATGCCGTTAGAAAGACGCACTCTGGCAATCTTCCGCAAAGCCGAGTTCGGCTTCTTTGGCGTCATGGTCGTTACCTTGATGCAAACGCCTCGCTTGAAAGGCGAACCTTTCCTCGTATCTGTCACGCGATTTTTGATGGTATTTAGATTCCTCAAAAGAGCCGGGGCTTTGCTTTTGCGACCCAGACTTCTCCTCCCTTTGCGAATTAATTGATTGATAGTAGGCATAGTATAAAAATCCTAAAATCTAAGTTCTAAACTCTAAAGAAATCCAAAATTATAAATTTTAAAATTTGTGATTTGTTATTTTTTTAGGATTTAGAGTTTAGAGTTTAGGATTTCCAACTTTATCACGCATCAACTATTCTATCAGACTAAATCCTCTCTATCAAGCCTCATTGTCTTCGGCGACTGGCAAAGCCGGTGCCGGCGGGAATTAATTTACCCAGAATAGTATTTTCCTTCAAACCTCGCAAGAAGTCCACCTTGCCGACCGTAGCGGCGTCAATTAAGACAGCCGTGGTTTCTTGGAAAGAAGCGGCGGAAAGGAAAGAATCGGTATTCAAAGAGGCCTTGGTTACGCCCAAGAGTAATCTTTCGCCAGCGATTGGTTTCTTCTTTGATCCCGATATTTTCTTGTTGAAAACGGAAAGCGTCGTCATGCTGATGATCTCGCCCTCCAAATAATCGCTAGAACCCGGGTCCGTCACTCTGACTTTGGAAAACATCTGGCGGATGATGGTTTCAATATGCTTATCATTGATGGACTGTCCTTGCGATTCGTAGATTTCTTGGATCTCGCGCACAATGTATTGACGCACAGCACTCGGACCATTGATGTCCATTAGCTGGTGTAAATCAACGTGACCTTCCGTCAATTTATCGCCCTTGATTACTTTGTCGGCCTCATCAACCACTATGTCCATACTAGGATCAAGACCATAAGACCGTGTATCTTTCTCGTTGTAGGTAATGGTGATAATATCCTTTTCCTTGCTAATTTCAATAGAACCTTCGCCGTGAGCTTTGAAGAATTTGCCCTTAGAAAGTTCAAAAATCGGCCGTCCTTCGATAATTTTTTCGCCATTTTTGACCAAAATCTTGGCGTCAGGCTTGACAGTAACAATATCTTTCTTGTTGTCTTGCGAGGTGATAACGAGACAAACTTTGCCAGTTTTCTTATCTTCTTCAATAGAGACGGCGCCCGAGATCTCCGCGATGATGGCGGGGGTCTTGGGAGTTCTCGCCTCAAAAAGTTCCTCCACGCGAGGCAAACCTTGGGTGATATCGCGCTTGGCGATACCGCCAGAGTGGAAGGTTCTCATGGTTAATTGCGTTCCCGGTTCACCGATAGACTGCGCGGCCACAATACCCGCGGCTTCACCCATAGCGACAATACCGCCCCGCGCCAAATCTCGGCCGTAACAAGTCTGGCAAACGCCCCAGACCGATTCGCATTCCAAAACAGAACGAACGGAAATTTCGTCCACAGCAGAGTCGGCGACCATCTGATTGATTTTGTCCATATTGAGCTCCTCGCCTTTGGGGAAAAGGATTTTTTTGCCAGACATCACATTGGCAACCAAAATCCGGCCGTCAATTCTTTTGACGAAATCTTCCTGCAAATCATAGGCGGTGCTCTTGGCAAATTTCAAGCCTTTGTCGGTCAAACAATCCGCTTCGCTGATGATGACATCTTGGGCCACATCCACTAGACGACGAGTCAAATATCCAGCATCAGAAGTGCGCAGAGCCGTGTCGGCCAAACCTTTGCGAGCGCCGTGAGAAGAAATAAAGTATTCCAAAACGGTTAAGCCTTCTTTGAAATTGGACTTCACCGGCAAATCAATAATGTCGCCAGTCGTACCCTGCAAGAGACCTCTCATCGCCACCAATTGCGCCACTTGGTCTTTGTTACCGCGAGCCTTGGAAGACACCATCATTTTCATCGGGTTGTCATCGGCAAATTGGTCCATCATGCCCGTTTCAATTTTTTCCTTAGTTTCTGTCCAAATCTCAATATTTTTCAAATATTTTTCGTTGGCGGTAATCAAGCCCCTCCTGTATTGCTGATCCACTTCGTCTATTTTGCTATCGGCTTCTTCAATCAATTTGTTCTTCATTTTGGGCACGTGCAATTCAGCGTCCGACAAACTGATGCCGGAACGGGTAGCGTATTTCATCCCAATCTTTTTGATATCGTCCACGAATTTGGCCGTCCCCTCCATTCCTCTTTTCTTGAAAGATGCCGACACTGCCTTGTCTAGCAATATCTTGGTCATCGGCTCGTTGATGAAGCCCAGTTCGTTAGGGATGATTTCATTGAAATGCATCCGACCAAAAGTAGTTGCCACTATTTTGCCGTCCAAACGCACCTTGATTTTGGCGCGCAGATGAATCTGCCCCAAGCCATAGGCCATGTGGGCTTCTTCTGGAGTAGCAAAAGCTCGCCCCTCTCCCAAAGCTCCCTCTTCTTCGGTGGTCATATAAAAACAACCCAAGACAATATCGTTGGTGGTAGAAAGCGAAGGAGAACCGTCGGATGGTTTCAAAAGATTTTTGGAAGAAAGCATGATTTCTCGCGCTTCTTCTTGCGCCTGAGAAGACAAAGGCACGTGAATAGCCATTTGGTCGCCGTCAAAGTCCGCATTGAAAGGCGCGCAAACTAGGGGCGGAATACGCAAGGCCTTGCCTTCAATCAGTTTCACTTTGAAAGCTTGGATGCCGAGACGGTGCAGGGTCGGAGCGCGATTTAACAAAACATGATATTTCTGCGTCACTTCGTCCAAGATATCCCAAACCTCTGGCACAGCGGAATCAATCAGCTTGGACGCGCTCTTGGCGCTATGCGTATAACCTCGAGAAATTAATTGGGAAATAATGAAAGGCTTGAAAAGCTCTAACGCCATCGTCTTGGGCACGCCACATTCATCTAGCGCCAAATCTGGTCCGACCACAATAACCGAGCGACCAGAATAATCCACCCGTTTTCCCAAAAGATTTTGGCGGAAACGGCCTTGCTTGCCCTTGAGTCCCTCGGACAGAGATTTTAATTTTTTCTTGCCGGCAGTAGCGGCCGCTTTGCCTCTCTGCGAATCAGTGCCAATCAAAGCGTCCACCGCTTCTTGCAACATTCTCTTCTCGTTTCTTTGAATGACTTCGGGAGCGCGCAATTCCTGCAATCTTTTCAAACGATTATTCCTGTTGATAACGCGCCGATAAAGATCATTGATATCGGAAGTGGCAAAGCGTCCACCGTCTAATGGCACCATCGGACGCAAATCTGGCGGAAGCACCGCGATATGCGACCAGATCATCCAAGAAGGTTCTAGATTGGCCTTGCTCAAACCTTTCAAAAACCGCAATCTCTTGACCACTTTTTTCCTCCGTTGACCGGCAGATTTTTCTTTTTCTTTCTCTAGACTACCAATCAATTCTTTAATATCCAATTCCTTGATCAAGGCCCAAATGGCTTCCGCGCCGATACCCGCCTTGAAAAATTCCCCATATTTTCGGCGCAAATCAGAGTGCTTACCTTCAGAAATGATAGCGTATTTGGCGATGCTGGCCACTTCTACCTTGGCTTCTTCAGCCGCTTCTTCCAGCTCTCTCCTTTTGACCAACATTTCCTTTTCCCAAGACTTGAATTCTTCTTGAACTTTTTTGGCGATATCGGCCTTTTTGGCCGAAGGATTTTTCTTCATTTCGTCAGCGATCACCCGTTCCAAACCAGCTTTCTTCTTTTCCAATTCTTTTTCTGAATCTTTGCGAAAATCTTCTAGTTCGCCTTTGAGTTGCGTGATGATTTTTTCCTGTTCTTTTTCGTTCACAGCATTGACCACGAAATTGGCGAAATAAATCACCTTTTCCAAATCGCGAACAGACATACCCAAATACATGCCAATGCGTGAAGGCACGCCCCGCAAATACCAGACATGCGCGACAGGCGCGGCCAAGGTGATGTGTCCCATTCTTTCGCGACGGACAATGGCTCGGGTCACTTGCACGCCACATTTGTCGCAGATGATGCCTTTGTAACGAATCTTTTTGTACTTGCCGCAATAACATTCCCAGTCTTTGGTCGGACCAAAGATGCGCTCGCAAAAAAGACCGTCTTTCTCTGGTTTTTGGGTACGATAATTGATGGTCTCCGGCTTGGTTACCTCGCCGTGAGACCAACTCAAAATATGCTCGGGGCTCGCCAGAGAAATCCTGATAGCGTCAAAATCGGTCGCTTTTTCGTTGAAATTATCGCGCATCATTGGGAATGGTTTTTAGTTTTTAGTTTTTAGTTTATAGTTTATAGTTTTTAGGTTTTAGTTTTTAGTTTCTAGTTTATAGTTTCTAGTTTGAGGATTTTATTTGCTAAAAACTAATCACTAGCCACTAATCACTATCCACTAGCCACTAGTCACTAGTCACTAGTCACTAGCCACTAAAAACTATTCTGCTATTTTCTCCCCTTCCTCATCTGGCAAACGGGGGAGGCTCTCTTCATCAATTAAGCCGTCCTCCAAACCTTCTTCTTCCGCCAGCGCTTCGCTTTTTTCGCCTTCCGCTAAAGGTTCTGCCTCCCCTTCAACAATCTTCAAGTCCTCCCCAGAAATATCTTTCATCTCCACCACTAGTTCTCCCACATCCAAGGTAGCGTCTTGGGACAACTGCTCCATTTCGGCGTCAGCGATGTTTTCAGCGTCTATTATTTCCAAATGGCCAGCGTTTTCACGAATCAAATCAACGGCCAACCCCAGACCTTCCAATTCTTTAACCAAGACATTGAAAGATTCAGGAATAGAAGGCTTGCGAATCTCTTCGTTTTTGATAATCGCTTCATAGGCCTTGCTTCTACCCCAAACATCGTCAGACTTGATAGTTAGCATTTCTTGCAGAGTATGCGCCGCGCCATAAGCCTCTAGCGCCCACACTTCCATTTCTCCAAATCTCTGTCCGCCAAATTGCGCTCTGCCACCCAAAGGCTGTTGGGTCACCAAAGAATACGGACCAATAGAACGCGCGTGAATCTTGTCGTCCACCAAGTGCGAAAGTTTCATCATATATTTGATACCCACCGTCGTCCTCTGTCCAAAAGGCTCTCCCGTGCGACCATCATAGAGCTGAACCTTGCCGTCTTCTGGCAACCCAGCTTTTTTCAATTCTTGAACAATTTCTTCAAAAGAAATCCCTGAAAAAACCGGGCTCGCCACCTTGTAGCCGAGCTTGGAAGCCGCGTAGCCGAGATGAGTTTCTAACGATTGACCGATATTCATACGGGAAATAATACCCAGAGGATTCAAAACCATATCCACCGGCGTGCCGTCTTCCAATACTGGCAAATCCTCTACCGGCACTATTTTAGAAACGATACCTTTGTTGCCGTGACGCCCGGCCATCTTGTCGCCCACCACTACTTTGCGGAATTGCGCCACCGATACTTCAATTTTTTTAATCACGCCACTCATCAGTTCGTCGCCCTTGTCGCGATGAAATTCTTTGATCCCCACGATCTTGCCGTATTCGCCGTGAGGCAGACGCAAAGAAACATCTTTGACATCGCGCGCTTTTTCACCGAAAATAGCGCGCAGCAATCTTTCTTCGGGAGTGAGCTCCGTTTCTCCCTTGGGAGTGATTTTGCCAACGATAATATCGCCAGCTTTGACTTCGGCGCCAATACGAATGACACCTTCTTCATCCAAATTTTTTAGCACTTCTTCACCGACATTGGGAATATCGCGAGTAACAATTTCTGGCCCCAATTTCGTATCGCGCACTTCAATAGCGTGTTCTTCAATATGCACCGAGCTGAAAATGTCATTAGCCACCAATTTTTCCGAAACGACAATAGCGTCTTCAAAATTGTAACCGCCCCAAGGCATGAAAGCCACCAAGATATTTTGCCCGAGAGCCGCTTCGCCATTATCAGTGGCCGTGCCGTCAGCCAAGACATCGCCTACCGCGATCTTGTCGCCGACATTGACCGAAACTCTCTGATTGATACAAGTTCTCTCATTGGAACGAACAAATTTACGCAAAGAATAATTAGCGGTCGTCCCGGAACTTTCTTTGACAATAATCTCGTTACCAGAAATAGAAGCCACCACGCCAGCTTTCCTCGCCATCACCATTTGACCGGAATTCCGAGCAATCAGCTCCTCCATACCCGTGCCCACCACTGGCGAATCTGGCTTAACCAAAGGCACCGCTTGACGCAACATGTTGGAACCCATCAGGGCGCGACGCACTTCGTCGTGTTCCACAAAAGGGATGAGCGAGGCCGCTACCCCTACCACTTGACGCGGCGAAACATCCATATAATCCACTCTATCAGGAGGGGTCAAGTCTGGTTCGCTATGATTTCTGACCGCTACTTTCTTTTCCGTGAAATAGCCTTCCGCGGAGACTTTGGCGTTGGCTTGAGCGATAACCATTTTCTCATCTTCTTCCGCGTCTAGATATTCCACCTCTCCCGTCACTCGAGGCTTGACTAAGATTTTTTCCAAAGGAAGCTTAGCGATAGCGGAGGCCATTTCACGAGATATCTTCGTCTCTTTGGTAAAAAGAACCTTGCCCTTGGCGTCCTTGATGTCTTCACGCAGAATATGCCCGTAAAGCGCGTCTGGCTTGTTCTCCGCCTTTCTTTGGACAAAAATGTAGGGCGTTTCCATAAAGCCATATTCATTGACGCGAGCAAAAGTAGCGAAATAATAAATGAGGCCGATATTGGGACCTTCGGGGGGCTCCACGGGACAAAGTCGGCCGTAGTGGGAGGGGTGCACGTCGCGCACTTCAAATCCCGCTCTCTCGCGAGATAATCCGCCCGGACCCATGGCCGAGAGTCGGCGCTTGTGTTCCAATTCTGACAAAAGATTGGTCTGGTCCATAAATTGCGACAGCTGGGAGCTGGCAAAATGCTCTTGCAAGACGGCCGTAATCGGGCGAGTGTTGATTAATTGCGCTGGTGTCACCGAATCAATATCGGCTACCGACATACGGTCTTTGACCATTCTCTCCACTCGCAAAAAGCCGATGCGCACCCGTCTCTGGACTAATTCTCCGACGGCTCGGACCCGACGATTTTTCAGATGGTCAATATTGTCTTGGATGCCGTCCGGATCATTATTCAAACGAATGATTTCTCTGACAATTCCGATGATATCTTCTTTCTGCAAAACGCGATGCTCAATATCATTGGGGATGGCCATCTCCAAGCGACGGTTAATCTTGTAACGGCCCACTTTGGAGAGATCGTAACGACGAAAGTCAAAAAACATTTTTTCCACCAATGTCCTGGCGTTTTCTACGGTCACCAGGTCGCCGGGACGAATTCTTTTATAGACTTCCAAAATAGCCGCTTCGGTAGAAGAAGCCGGATCGCGGTCCAGAGTATGCCTGATATAGGGCATCTCTGGATCAGTATCCACGTCTTCAAAGATTTTCAGCAATTCGTTGTCGTTGCCGTAACCAAAAGCTTTGAGTAAAGTGGTAATAGGGAGTTTTCTTTTGCGGTCTATTTTGACCGAGATGATGCCTTTGCTAGAAGTTTCAATCTCCAACCACGCTCCCCTATCGGGAATAATTTTGGCGCCAAAAAAGTCCTTTCCACCAAAATTTTCAGAAGTGAAAAGGACGCCGGGAGACCTCACTATTTGGGAAACGACAACACGCTCAATACCGTTGATGATGAAAGTGCCCGCATCGGTCATGAGCGGAAAATCACCCAAGAAAACGCTCTGCTCTTTGATTTCGCCAGTATTCTTGTTGACTAGACGCACCATACAACGAATGCCCGCTTTGAAAGTTAGGTTGCGGATTCTCGCGTCATCAGCTGAATATTTCGGCTCCTCTACTTTGTAATCCAAAAAATGAAGCTCTAAATTTTTGCCAATGAAATCGGAGATAGGATTGAGCTCGGCAAAAATTTCCTTCAAACCTTCCTCCAAAAACCAGCGATAAGAATCTAGCTGGACTTCAATGAGGTTAGGAGGCGTAATGGCCTCGGAGACGGGATGAAAAAATTTCCTTTTTGTTGAAATAGAAGTTTTTGATGTCATATTTGATGTCATAAAAAACATCCCCAAATCAAAAAAACAACAAAGGGGTAGTCCTCACCTTAGTTTAGGAAAGCTAAATTGTTATACACGATGTAACCAATATAGCATACTCACAACCCCCGTCAATAGGGGTTTTCAACAGGGTAGGCTCTATTGCCTATTGTTACCCGCCAAACCAGTAGTATAATTGAGGTAATAGTTAGTTCTCAATTATCAGTTATTTGTAAGAAATCAGAGCGTTGTTTATGCTTTAAGTAATGTCTCTGACAAGAGGTTCAACCTCAAAGGATGCTCAGAGGTTGAACCTCGGATCAGGAAGAAGGTCTTTTGCCAGAGGAAAGAGTCATCCAGCCACTAAACTTCTTTCAAAAGCATAAACAACGCTCGCAAAACTGCGAACTGATAACTAATTTTATCACTAATCCAAAAAGGGGGTCTCATGCCAGTCAAAAAGCCTGTCCGCCGAGGAGGCGGAAAGAAGAAAGTGACCACCAAGAAGAAAACCGTGAAGAAAAAAGCGGTGAAAAAGAAGCCAGTCAAGAAAGTTGCCCAAAAGAGCGTGGCGAAAAAGAAGCCAGCGAAGAAAACTTCAAAGAAAAAAGCGGTGAAGATTTCTAGTGACAAAATCAAGGTCATTCGTGGCCAAGCCATCAATTTAAGCAAGGAAAAACCCGTTGGCGCTATCGTTCATTATTACGGGAAAATCAAGGTTGGCGTCATTGAGATTCACAAAGGGCAACAAGTAGCTGTCGGCGAAATACTTTATTTCTCTGGCAATACCACTGATTTTGATGATACGCTCTCTTCTATGCAAGAGTATGGCAAACCAATCAACGTAGCTAAGGGGAAAAAGCAAGTCGGCGTCAAAGTCAAGAAAAAAGTCCGCCAAGGCGACAAAGTTTTTAGTATAACAAAGGTTTAGAATAGTTTTTAGTTTCCAGTGGTTAGTTTTTAGCTTATGGAAATAAAAAAGCACGGAAAATCGTGCTTTTTTATTGGAAATTTTTATTTCACTATCCCCTAGTCACTAACAACTAAAAACTATTTACCTATTTATTACTCCCAAAAAGTAAGAGAATAATAGACACGGCTATTTCTTTGAACATCTTGATTCTTTTGACAAATCCCTTGGCCAGACCCATTTTTTGTTCTTTCAAGAGATGCGTAATCCCGGCAAGCTTAATAGTCTCAATTCTCACCCCCTTGGAGCGAAAATGATCGCGCAGATAAGTCTCGAGCCCGAATCTCTTGTCCTTGATGTGCTCGGCATCGGCCACCAAATGCCTCCAAAAGGCTTGTTGCCCCGAGAGCATATGCAACCTTTTTTGAAAAAAATCAATCCAAGGCATATGCCCGCCACTATTGATAACACCCACACAAACTTCAGCCGTCTTGGAGAGCAAAGGTCGCACCAATTCAGCGAAAGTATGTCGCCCAATACCCACCAAATCAGCGTCTAGCATTAGAATAATATCGCCTTTAGCCTTACAAAATCCCTCCCAAACAGCGCCAGCCTTGCCAACATTTTCCTGCAAATTAATAAAAATAATACCGAATTCTTCTTGCTGAATGAATTCGGCTGTTCTATCCGTGGAACCATCATTGACGACGATGATTTCTTCAAAAAAGCCACTCTCTTTCACCGCTTGCAAAAGCGGTTTGATATTTTTCTCTTCGTTGTAAGCTGGGATGACGCAGGAGATAGTGGGCATAGTTTCAAATTACAAAAACCAAATGTCAAATAAATTCCAAATGTCAAAGCCCAAGTTATTCTTTTTTTTTGTCATTTTTGTTTTGGTTTTTGTTTGATATTTGAACTTTGTCATTTGAGCTTTCCAACATATTCTCTCCACTCTTCTTTCAGCCACTTCTTCTGAAGCCGCAACGTCTCCCCCAGCCCTCGCGCGACCATCTCCTTGTCTATTATACCGCCTTTGTGCGGATGCGCAAAGTTTTGTTCTCTAACGGAATTGAAACCATGAAGATAATGACAAAATTCGTGACTGATGACCGCATCAAGAACTTTCTCCGGCACTGCTTCTTCCCGCAAATGCCCACTCAAAGTGATGATACTGACTGCCGTTTCCTTGGAAAGATTCTTGATTTCCGTCTTCAGCAATCTCCGCTTCTCCCTCCCTTTCCGTCTCAAAGCAATCGAACCGAGTCGCGTTTTGCTATTTCTACCGAAACCAATGATAATTTCATTCACCAAAACAATGTCAGGAAAGTGCGCCTCCCGCAATGTTTGAAATCTTTTTACAAGCCATTGATTATCGCGCATAATATTTTATGAGTGTTGCTTAACTTTGCTTTATAAAATGAAATAAATTACCTTCCTTACCGTACAATAACAGGTTATTTCTATCAGTCGATGCGTATTCTGATGTCCGACATCTGGGCATCCTTTGATGTCGGACATCTTGGCGGTGAATGTCTGGTGTGAAATATATATAATAAGGTAAAAGTTAAGCAACACTCATAGGTTTTTGGTTTATGAGTCATTTGTTCCGCAGATATTGCAAATACTCTTGATGAGAAACGCCTAGCAAGCGAAGATTATTACGAATAATAAAAACCGGTAGCTCTTTATCCCGCGGGATAACTACCGGTCGCGATAAATCCTTGCGCCAATAAATACGGTGGTCGCCCTCCTCTCGCTCGAAAAGACAACCACTAGCCAAAAGAAATTTCTCAAATTTCTTCCAATGAATCGGCGTGATGCGAGGCATAATTGGACTTTAAGCTACTGCTACTCTCACCGAATCATGTTTAATAACAGGCTCGCGCCATATTTTTTGCTTTCTTTCCCAACCTAGTTCGGATAAGATTTCTTTCGCCGTTCCCTTCTCCTCTATTTCTTGAAAAAAGATTCTCGCCGCTTCCACCGCTCGCTTTTTCGCCTCCACCGCCGTATTGCCAGAAGTAGACAAATCCAAGGCCGGAAAATAAGCAACATAGCGCTTACCCTCTTTCAACAAAACTAAGCTGAGTAAAGAATTGAGGTCTTTTTCCATATTTGTATTATATCGTGCTCAATAATTATTACAATCCCCTAGGTATTCGTAACCCCAGATTTATTTCACATGATCCTCAATCTGCGATCTGCGATCATTTATCCCTCCCACTCCACCGCTTTCTCCCCCACCCATATCAGATCTCCATCTTTTAGCCCCTGCTTCTCCATCGCCTTGACGACGCCCAATTTCTTCATAATATCGGTGAATCTCGCCGTCGCTTGCCAATTGGAAAAATTGGTGCGGAGAGCCATTTCGTCCAGTTTTTTACAATAAACGCGAAAACCAGTAGTCACTTTCTTAATCTCAAAAACTCTCGGGTCTACATCGTCAAAAGTGAAAACTTTCTTGTGGTCAATCTCAATCTCCGGCGCTTTGATATATTGGATATCGTGAAAAACATCGTCAAAGAGATTATCGAGATTTTTACCAGTGAGCGCCGATATTAAATATATTTTTTTTAATTTTGCTTTTTTCTTCAAATCTGCGATTCGCAATTTGCAATCGGCCATATCAACAAGGTCTATCTTGTTGATGGCGACAATTTCCTTTTCTTTAGAAAGTTTTTTATCAAATTTTTCCAGCTCCTTTCTGATAGTCTTGTAATTAGCCACCCAATCATCACTAGTCGCGTCAATTAAATGCACCACCATCCTTGTTCTCTGAATATGACGAAGAAATTCATGCCCCAGCCCTTTGCCTTCTGACGCGCCCTCAATCAGTCCCGGAATATCAGCGATGACCAATCGTGAACGCCCGCGAACGATAACCCCCAAGTTGGGAGTCAAAGTGGTGAAAGGATAATCGGCTATTTTGGGCCTTGCCGAAGTGACGCGGGAAATCAGAGTTGATTTACCGGCGGAAGGAAAGCCCACCAAAGCTACATCGGCCACAAGCCGAAGCTCCAGAGCCAAATCCGCCTCGTCGCCCGGGGAACCAAATTCGGCGAATTTGGGCGTCTGCCGAGTAGAAGAAGTGAAATGCGCGTTACCAAATCCGCCCCGACCCCCTCTGGCTGCGAGGACTCTCTCGCCCTTTTTGACCAAATCGGCTAATAATTGCTTTTTGCCGTCAGGAGATATTTTGTAAATAATCGTGCCGACAGGCACCGAGAGAACCATCTCTTCGCCATTTTTGCCATGACATCGCGCGCTCCCGCCCATTTCTCCATCGGTGGCTTTGAATTCTTTTTGGCGCACAAAATCTAGCAGAGTATTCTCTCTGTCGGACGCTTCAAAGTAAATGGAACCGCCCTTGCCACCATCGCCCCCGTCGGGTCCGCCTCTGGCCGCTTCTTTGCTATGCCGAAAAGTGACGATGCCATTACCGCCATTCCCCGCTTTAATATAAATTGTGGATCGATCGTAAAACATTCTACGCTAATTACTCTAATTAACTCGAATTACTCGAATGAATTTTATTGGCACAATTTTATTCCTTTGTTTGTGTAGTTTGTGTAGTTTGCCTGCCCGCAACGCTTTGCGTAGCAAGGTAGGCGAGTGTTTTGTGAAGTTTATTCTATTTTATCTCAAAAACCTATTTTCTCCAAACTAGTTATTGCCGAAAAGGTAATCCTCGCCTACACTACTTATATGAAAAAAAATTTCCTCTACATCGGTCTCATTCTTCTGGCCACCATCGTCATCCTCCTGCTGGCGCGTTTTGGGACAGAAAAAAAAGGCCCGGTTCAACCCGCGTCAAATATTTTTGACAATATTTCAGAGCAAAACGATTCAACGGAAACAGAAACCAAGGAAGATACTGGCAACAACATCGCCCCAGAAGATCTCCCGGGCGACGCCACCTCCTCTAATACGGTGGAAAAAATTCAGTAGAGACACGACATGTTGTGTCTGTATAACTCGTAGAGGCAATTCATGCCTGCCCGCCTTTGGAGGGAATTGCCTCTACATCTTTTGTTTAGACAAAGAGATCCGGCCGGTCATTTCTGGCCTTGGCCATGGCTTGTCTCAAAATATTTTTGTTCTCATCATTGAGCCGACTAACCTCCCCCGATGAATTACCGCTATCAGGATTCATATCGTCAGCAAAGACCTCAAAAAGCTCTTTCAGCTCCCCGTTCATATCTTTAAGCTCTTGCAATGCTTTGATTATCTCTTCGGCAATAGCCTCGATGTTTCGGAGCGTGTCTTCAGAGCTGAAGGATATCAGTCTTCCTACAAGATTCAGGATATCCTTTTGCTTTTTCTCCAGCATCTGGGTCGCTTCTTCTATCTTTTTGTCTTGCTCCTGATCTCTCTTGACGCCATTCGCCAATCTCTCCACTAAGGGTGTCGCATCTCCCTCGTCTATCGCTACTTGTGCCGACGCTGGAGCAACCTCCGGAACAACCTCTCCCACTGGCGCTTCTGGAGGAACTACCTCCGGAACTGGGACTGGCACTTCCGGAGCCACTATTACCTCTGGATTAGCGGGAGCAACCCCCACATCAGCGACTGGTAGCGGAGCCTTCGCTATCTCCGAATCAGAAGCAAATTCTGGAGCTAGAACCTTTTCCGCCTCGGTCTCCACGGCCTCTCCTTCGGCTCTTTGCTTTTTTTCTCGCTGGATTTTTTCTTTGATTTCCTCGCGCGCTTTTCGTAAAACATCTCTAAAAGCTTTCATTTTCCATGCTTCTTTGTTGAAAATCTGTGAGAAATCCCCCAGTCTTCCCCTGTAGTCGTACTCCCCTGTCGTGTCATTTTTTCTACCACTATTGAATTGATTCAAAACATCCAGAACCCTTATCCCCATTTTTCGTTCCGCCTCTAGCCTATCTATGATTTCATTTTGTAAGTTTAGCCTCCCTTCGTCTGTTTTGAAGTTCGCCGATTGAGCCATTTCGACGATACTATCGGCTACTGGGTCAGGATCTATTGCTTGCCCTACTCCGTCCATTAATTCATTTTTTGACAATCTTTTGTTTTCTTTTTTTACCCATTTCAAAAATGCCAGAGCGTTGCTGTTCAATTTTGCCGTCTGAACGATCGACCCACTCACATCAGGATCTAATTCTTTATTCAAAAGTTCGTAATCCAAATCGCCAGCGACCGCTTTTTGAAAAATAGCGCGATAAAATTCAGCTATTTCTGTCGATTTGCTACGGAAATTATCCTGCAATTTAGATACTAGCTCTCGCGCTACTTTCTTTGTTTCTTCCTCCTTTTCTCTTTGCTCCATTGGCGCCGGCGTTTCTCTGTCCTCTGTCTCGCCTTCCCTGTCCACCCGAACCGACTCTGCCTTTTCGTCCAAAAAGCCTTTTATCGCATCCTTGGTTTCTTGGCTGAAAGGATCGAGGCGAGGCGAGCTCAAAATCTCCTTTAGCAAAATATTTTTGTCGCCCCGAAATTCTCCAATAGATACCCGCACAATATTAGCTACTGCAAGCGGATCATCATCGATTTCCTCCATAATAATCAGCACAGCGTTAGCTTCTTTTTTGGCTAGATCCTTTTCCTTGTCATCCGCTTCACTTTCCGCACCTGCCACCACCCCCACTCCTTCTGGGCCTGGTTTTTGGGGGTCAAGAATAGTATCCGGACCCTTGGGACCTTTGGACGGACCCTTGGGACCGCCATCACCGGCTGGCGGAGGAGAAATGTCGCTTCCTCCTGTCACCCCACCCTCTTCTTCTCGGCGACGAATCCCGTCTATTCCCACTTTCAAACGAGAATTCGGATCCTCGCTGAAAGTTTGGATCTTTGGCGCGTCAGTGGGATTATACCTATTGCGTTTTTGCATCCAACCGCTAAAGGCGATGGCGCTCGCCAGACCAGCGTAAGCCAGATCAATGCCTTGTCTAGTCTTGCTTATGAGAATAGCCGCGTCTGGCAAATGCCCCACCAAAGCACTGTGGCTCTGATAAAGGCCTCCCAGATGAGAAATGGCTCCAGCCGCAGGCTTCTCGCCCATTTTGTAAATGAAATTAAAAAATTCTTTTTGCCGATGAAAGATGTCCGTGACGGGCACTCTCACCTGATGCGCCCCCGCATCCACTCCGGTAATCCCCATCTTGGTATATTCGGTAGCGCTTTTCACTTGGTCAAAATCTTGTACTCCCACCGGTACCCCAAACCAAATGGTCACCCCGGCTGTCGCCACCGTGCTGGCGATATTGCGAATGAGAGACTCCCGCCTTTCCTGTCCGATATCAGCTGTCTCCCGAGCGATAATGGCTTGTTCGCGATCGGCCACAGCCTTCACGGCTCTTTCAATATCATCGGCTCGAAATCCTTCGCCCTCTTGCTCTGCTCGTCGCCTCATTTCCGCTAGAGCGCCGAACATTTCTCCCTTGGATCTCTCCATGGCCTCTCTCCTCTTGCCACCCTTCGCCATTTCTTGGACACCCTCTATGACAGCGTCAATAGTAGTCTTCATGCCAAGACTATACATAATAGGAGCGACCACTAGCATCGCTCCACCACCCGTTATGGTGGCGGCGATCATGGCCGCTGAACCACCGACTACCTTCAGCCTTACTTTGGTCCACTTCCCTTGCGTGGTAGTGGCAAACCATCTCCGCGCCTTGCCCAAACGATTCCTGCCGTATCTTGCCTCCATTCTCTCTTCTTCATTGGTCCTGACTTGCTCGGTGAGTTGGGCGATAAAATTAATTTTTTCTTGTTCTGGACTAATACTTTGCTCCGAATCGCCCTCTGGCTCCGGGGTAGAAACATCTGGCCCATTGGGAACATCAACTCCGTCCTCTTCCGCTCGCGGAATAGCAAAAGTATCTGCGGTCACTTGCGGATCCCTATCCAAACCATTATCACCAATGCCTCCTAGGTTTGTCTTATTGTCATTTTCTGAATCAGCCATTGGTATTGATGTTCTTTTTATTTTCTTCGGCAGATTCTACCATCGCTAATAATTCTACTTTGTAAGTGATGGCTTCCTCCGTAGCCAATTTGGTCGCGTCCACATTATGGGTAGCCAAAAAGGCTTTGGTGGCCTCATCGCCTTCATCGAGAGCTTTTTCAAATTGAGCCGTATCGTCCTCGCTTAGACTATCCAAAATCCGCGCGACCACTCTATTTTGAATCGTCCGCGTCACATCGGCCATAATTTTATTTTTTTGTTCCTGACTGGCATCGTCAATGCCCAGCAATTCAAAGATACTGGCGTCAATTAATTTTTCCGGTTCGAGATCGACAAAAGACATAGTGGCCTCCTTTATATTTTTATGTTTAGTCTTTACGTAAGAAATCAAAGTTTTTTTATACTTTAACCGACAGGAGTAAAGAGGTTCGACCTTGAAGAAGTTTCGAAGCTAAGGTCGAACCTCGGACGAGGCTATCTCGGACGAGGCTAAACTTCTTTCAAAAGTATGAACAACGCTTATGAAACTAACATCTTAATTCTAAACTATTAAGGAAATTTCCGAAAGAGGCGGTTATCCACATGCAAAAACTCCGCCGTTCGTAAACGGTGGAGTTTTTGCATCATTTGCTTATTAGCTGACCAGCTTACTAGCTTACTTCACATACGCCAGCGGGTTCAAAGCTACCCCATCGTAACGAATTTCAAAATGCAAGTGCTGACCAGTAGAACGACCGGTGTTACCCATGACGGCAATAGATTGGCCGGCAGAAACATTTTGCCCAACATTCACCAAGCTTTTGGCAATATGGCCGTAGAGCGTCTGATAACCATTGCCGTGGTCAACGATGATGTGATTGCCGTAACCGCCACCCCAACCAGAGACTACCGCCACGACCGTACCGGCATCGGAAGCGATGATATCCGTGCCATTACGCCAGTCCATATCAATACCCGTATGTTTGTAATACTTGGTCACCCAAGTGAAGTATTGCGTGATGAAGCGCCCGGAAGACCTAATCGGCCAGATGAAGCTACCGGAGCCATTCTGAATGGGGCCGTCCCAGAAATTGTAACCGTAAGCGCTAGCCGGAACAGACGCATTGAAATTCGGCTTCGTATATTTGCGCGCGCCGGGAATGAAGAGCTGTTGATCTTTAGCGATAGAAGCGTCAGCTAATTTGTTCTTTTGAGCAATGACATTCTTGTCAATGCCGTAAAGTTGGGCGATTTTGTCCAAATCATCACCATCCTTGACGGTATGCACTAGACCATTGGCCGGCGGAATGACGAGCTCTTGGCCGGGCTTGATTTTGTTGATATCGTCAATATTATTCACCCAACGCAAGGTATCAATAGTAATTTCAAATTTGTAAGCGATAGTCCAATAGCTCTCGCCTTCGGAGATTTTGTAAGTCGTAATATTGTCGCGAGCCAAGCCCGAAACCACAGTATTGAGCAAAGTCGGTCGGCTCAAAGAACCGTCTTCGGCCGAGAGGAAGCCGTAACTACCTTGCTGACCTTCTTCTCCATCACTCAAAGGAGGCGCGATCTTGGTCAAATAGTTCAAAACAAAATCAGCCTTTTTGGCGTCCACTTTTTCCACTGGAGTCAGCTCGGCCCAAGCAGTATTAAATTCTTTAATATCAAAAAAGAAAAGGTCACCAAAAATTACAGCTACCGCGACCGCCAGGAGGCTGATGTGGATGCTGTATTCAAATGATTTCTCTACGAGTTTTTTGACAAAATTCAAACGTTTTCCCATAAAAACCAACCTTTTGAGCCCCTAGGTTCCCCAACCTTCCAGGCTCTTTTGAACCCCTTGCAAACCAGTAAAACAAACCATTCAACAATCCTGTTTTAATTATTTTCCGCGTGATTCCGCGAATACTTTTATCCGCGTTTTTCCGCGTTTTCCACAGGATACCAAACCATTCTACCGCGACTGCCACTTGGTGTCAATCTACCAGAGTAAAACCGCCCCCAAATGTTTGCAAAAGATCCTTATTTTTAAGACGCTACCATTATACCATATTTTAGATTAAATGTCAAATAAAAAGTCCTCTTCCCCTCCCCCGTAGAGACACGATATATCGTGTCTAACTTGTTGTATTTCTGGACACGGCATGCCGTGTCTCTACGAAATCCCCTCTTCCCAAACTACCCCCCCCCTACGCTTGCTTCCTGTCAAACGAATTCCCCACGTACGATAACACACATGACCTATAATTCACGACCGTGAATTATAGGTCGTGTTTTTATCCTCTTCTTGCTGTTCTGGATTCTTGCCTCACCACCTGCAGGCAGGTAAATTACCCGCTTACTGGCCTACCAGCTGACCCACTTACTCGCTTACTTGCTTACCATCTTCACCGCCTCTTTTTCCGTCATTAGCTCCGCCTTAGAACTAGCGCGTTTTTTGACCTCCACTTTCCCCTCCCCCGTCGTTTAGTCGGTAAACACAATTCGATAAGGGATCCCGATCAGATCTGAATTGGCAAATTTCACCCCAGCGGTATCGTCAGTATCGTCATACAAAACCTCCACCCTTTTTTCCGTCAAATCATCGTAAAGATCATCAGCGATTTTTTTCACCTTGGCCTCTCGGGACAGCAAGATTAAGTGAACCTTGAAAGGCGCAATCTCTTCCGGCCAGATGATACCTCGCTCGTCGTGATGCACTTCCACCACCGCGCCCAAAACGCGCGATGGCCCGATACCATAACAGCCCATAATCACTTGTTGCGACTGGCCATTTTTGTCCAGATAATTGAGCTCAAAAGGCGCGGAAAATTTCGTGCCTAGTTTGAAAATATTCCCCACCTCAATCGCCTTATAAACCGCTAGATCGTCCTTGGCGCGACCGCACTCAGGGCATTTTTTCTCGTCGTCAATGATTTCGCGATTGATGGCCACTTGGCAATCTTCGCAAAAATAAATCTCATCCTCGCCGGCTTCGGTCAGAGTCTGGTATTCGTGCGAATATTTGGAAAAGCTCCCCCCGCCAGCGTAGGTTTTGAAAGTTTCCCGGCCTATCCCGACCCTTTGATAAATTTTATCGTAAGCTTTTTGAGCCTTTTCGTAAAACCTATCCAAATCCTCCTGGTCAGCGTGGAAAGAATACAGGTCTTTCATGCTAAATTCGCGGGTGCGAAGCAGTCCCGATTTGGCGCGCGGTTCATCGCGAAATTTGGTTTGGATTTGGTAGAGATAAAGAGGCAGGTCGCGGTAAGAATTGATGAAGCCTTTGGCCAAAGGCGCGACTATTTCCTCGTGCGTGGAGCCGAGCGCGTAATCTTGATTGGCGCGCGATTTCACCCTGAAGATAACATCCAGACTGCCCCAACGACCGGTTTTTTCCCAATTTTCTCTGGGGTGGAGCGCCGGCATCAAAATCTCTTGACCGCCGATAGCGTCCATTTCTTGTCTGATAATGTCTTCGATTTTTTTCAAAACACGGTAGCCCAAGGGCAGGAAGGAATAAATCCCCGCCGCCAATTTGTCGATGAAACCGGCGCGGGAAAGCAAGGCCGTGGAGATATTGTCCGCGTCCTTGGGAGTTTCTTTGAGAGTTTTGATGCGATATTGGGATTGTTTCATCTGGTGACCACTAATCTTCTTGGCGTAAAATCAACCATATCTTTTTTATCATAACGTTTGGAAGCGTCTAGCACTTCAAAACCGATAACTCTACCGGAAGAGTCAAAGTCAACCACTACACCATCTTCTATCTCTTGACTACGGGCAACCTTTTCTTTCTTTTTGGAGACCAAGATGTACAGCGCGTCCGCTTGAGAATCGTATTCGGTAATCATATTTTACCGCCCCATAGAGCGCTAATGATAATTATTTTGTCCTGCTCTTTTCTACACACAACTTTTAACCATTTCTTATTGATTATACCATACAAATTTATTCGACCAAATTCTCCTCTGTCTGTTTTTGCCGGCTTTTCCAGAACTGACTTGATGTTTTTAAAAGTTATGCCCCTCCAGCGCATCCTATTTTTTGCATGGCGAGTTATGGATATTTTTGTCTTCATGAATATTCACTCATTAAAGCACGAAAGACCATCTGCCGACAATATATTTTGTGGAAAAAATGCTTTGATGCTATAATCAATCTATCGAAAGAGCGCGCGTGCGTTTTTTTGAAATTTCAGAAAGGAAGGAAGGTGATAATATGGGAATGAATGGTGTTAGCGGTATCAATCCCGCCATGTCCAACACGCAAATGACGACCGCCACCGGCGGAACTCACATCGTGGAGCAGACCCTGCGAGCCAGAGAGGCAATTCCGACCAATTTCACCTTTAGCGATGTATCCGACCTACGCTTCACCGGCATCGGCGGAAGTTTCGACATCTTCGTTTGAAAGAATCCGCCTTCCTCTTCACCCCGTGTGCCCTCGCCTTCAAAAGCGGGGGATTTTCTTTTTGTCCAATTATATTTGGCTTATGTGTAAGAATTAAGAGCGTTGTTGACACTTTGAGAAAAATATTTCTGACAAGAGGTTCAACCTTGAGAATTAGATGTTTAAGGTCGAACCTCAGATCAAGAGCAAGGTGGTAGGTAGACCAAAAGATCATTCAGCCACGATACGTCTCCTCAAAGTGTCAACAACCCGACGATATAATACAGCCATTTTTTGTCTCATAGTTCTTCGGTTCTTTTGTTCCTCCGTCAAGATTTTAGACGAAACCTAAAATCTCGCCACATCCCGCCAGGTCAAAAGAACCAGGAGCGCCAAAAGCAAAATAAAGCCGAGATTGTGAATAGCCGTTTCCACTTTTTGCGCCACGCGCCGCCCACGCAATTTTTCCACAATGAGGAAAACCAGCCGTCCACCGTCCAGCGCCGGAAAAGGTAGGATATTAATCACCGCCAAGCTCATTGAGAGATTGATGAGCAGAGCCAAAATATAGGTGAAGCCCAATTGCACGACAACCGAGGTAATGCCAAAGATAGCTACCGGCCCGCCCACTTCGTCCGGCACCACGTGCGAAACAAAAAGCGAGGAGAAAAGTCCGACAATACCCAGAACTGTCAGTTGCAAAATCTTGCCCGTTTCCAGTAGCGCCCAATACGGCACTTGCCACCAGACATAGCGCACCTTTTTGATATTATAACCCAAGCCCACGCCCAGAACATCGCTATCGCCCACCGCGATATTTTTTTCGAAAATTTCTTCTCCTCTTTTTATTTTGAGATGAATATCTCCGCCTTTGTTGGCCAGCATCGTCGATCGGACATCAATGACATTGGGCTCTTCTGTATTATTGAGAGAAAGAATAATGTCGCCGGCTCTAATGTCATTTTTTTCAGCGAGGCTTCCTGTGGCAATATCGCGAATCTGGGAATCGCCTGAGCCTGCCACCACTCTGCCCCCGTATTGCGTGGGATTGGTCATCGTCACGATCGGTGGCATCATTGCCCAAAAAGAAATGGCCACCGCCACATAGGCCAAAAGGATATTCATGATAACGCCAGCCACGATAACTGCCAGGCGCGCCATGATTGGCTTATTGCCGAAAGCGCCCTTATCATGACTCTCCTCCCCTTCGCCCAAGATTCGAACAAAGCCACCTAGCGGGAGCAGATTGAAAGAATAAAGCGTCCCCCGCCATTTTTTGCCAAAAAGTCTCGGCGGAAAACCGAAACCAAATTCTTCCACCGTCATCCCCGCTCTTTTTGCCATGATGAAGTGCCCGAATTCGTGCGCCAGCACTAGCACGGCGAGCATCAGGATGAAAACGATAATAGTCGGAAGCCAAGTAAGTAAGAATTGCATATTGAAAATTTCAAATTGCAGATTTGGAATCCAATTTGCGATTTGAAATTTTCAATCTGAAATCTTACAAAGAAATTTCTTTTTCCTTTCTCTCTACGATAGCGTCGATCTCTTTCGTTTTCTCATCGAGCATTTTTTGAATATCGTTTTCAAGTCTCGTCACCGCGTCTTCGCCGAGAGTATCTTTCAATTTTTTGCCCTGATCGATGGCTTCCCGCCTGATATTGCGTAGCGAAACTTTCGTGTCTTCGGCTTTTTTACTGATAGTTTTTTTCAGCTCTTCTCTACGTTCGGCGGAAAGCTCGGGCAGAGTGACGCGAATATTTTCGCCCATATTGACTACGCCCACGCCGAGATTGGCCAGACGCAACGCGTCTTCAATAGCTTTCACATTCCCCTTGTCCCAGGGGCTGATAACAATAGACATCGCGTCCGGCACGGTGATAGACGCCACTTCTTTGACGCGCATCGATTGGCCGTAAATATCGAGCCGAATATCTTCCACTAAAATAGCGTTCGCTCTCCCCGTGCGAACTGAACGAATCTCATTTTCAAAAAATTCGATGGCTCTGGCAAATTTTTCTTTAGTTTGTTTTAAGATCTTGTCCATTGCTTCAGATTTTAGGTGATAGGTGATAGATTGTAGGTGTTATAGGTGTTAAGTAGCCTCTGATAAACAAAAAAACCCTGAGGCGAGGCCTTAAGAAACTTCCCCAAGGCCTCGCCTCAAAAATTTGTTTATTTGTTTATCAGAGGCTACTTAAGTATAAAGTATTTACAAAATACTTCCAGTGGAAAATGAAAAGAGGCGGGATGACCCGCCTCAAGTGAATAAATCGCCGTATGGTTATTTTTTCAAAACAGCCCTAAATTTTCTGCTGGGCGTGAAATGAAATACGGACGGATCGGGAACGATAATCAAACAAGAAGAAGGGAGTAGCCTTTTTTCTTTACATTTTTTACACTGCCACAAAGTGCAAGAAAGCGTCTGTTCTTTTTCTCCCTTTTCGCCATGTGGCTCAAAATCCACCCCTTCTTCTGTCGCCCTAGGATTAATCGCTGTTACTTTGAGGATGAAAACGGCTCTCTTCTTTATAGGCTGGTTTTTTTTATTCAAAAGCTGAACCCAATGATGGACACATTGCGCCCTTCCCCTCATCCCCTTCTTTGCCATTGGAAAACCTCCCTGTTAAGATTCGCAATCGAGTTAGTCAAAAGTGAGACTCATCATAGCACGAAAACAAAACCATCACAACATTTTGGCAAGGTTGAACCTTGCCAAAATAACTGGCTAGACAGCAAAAGCGCCTCGCCCGCCGATTCGGCAGACAAGACGCTCTCACTTTTGATACCTTACGCTAAACTTGCTACCAATTTCGACCTCTCCGCTTCCATAATCTTTTTGTTCTCTTCGTCGTCTCTCGGATAATGGAACCCGCGGGAAAAGATATGGTGATCTATTTTTCTCAACCCAAAGCTTTCTTTGATGAAGCTCATTGCCAATTCCACATCAAAAGATTTGCAGGAGAAAACATCTAGCGCGATGAATCCGTCCTCGGGAAAAGTGTGGAAGGCAATATGGCTTTCAGCGATGATGACCACCCCTGAGATTCCCCATTTCGGATGGGGCGCTTCCAAATCTTGCAAGACTTGTGGCTCCATAATCTTCGTCATTTTGATAATATCGGGATATTTGCCCAAAACTTTTTGGCAATGTCCGATGTCGCCCAGAAGATCTTTGTCACCCCCATAGCCCTCGAGCGTTAGGTGCAAACCAAACATTGTATTTTCCTCCTGATTTTTTCGTGATTTTACTACTATTTTTTATATCAAAAAAATTATAGGGCTATCTGGAAATAATGCAATAGGCTTTTTTGGGCACACGAATCGCACGAATGGATTACGAATTGGACGAATAAAATTGTCAAAACAAAAAACGAGCTAACTTTCGCCAACCCGCATTAGCTTACCTGCTTACTAGCTTACCCGCTTACTCCCCCACCTGATAGACGACAAACCTTTTCACAACAATATTTTCCCCCGTCTTAGCGATGAGCTCTTTTAAGAGGTCTGCGACTTTCTTCCCGGAATCTTTGATGAAATCTTGCGCGAGGAGTTCCTCAACGTCCGCTGGCTTCATTGAGATAATCTGCAGAGTCAAATCTTTGACGAAATTTTGGAAATCTTCATTTTTGGCCACGAAGTCCGTTTCGCAATTCACCTCCACCAAAGTAGCCGACTTACCGTCAGTATGTGTATAGGCGCCTATCTTGCCCTGTCCGGTCGCGCGGTCGGCTCTTTTGGCCATTTTTTCG
The DNA here is from genome assembly GCA_964355795.1 of uncultured Candidatus Saccharibacteria bacterium. GTDB lineage: Bacteria > Patescibacteriota > JACPGU01 > JACPGU01 > JACPGU01 > CAYHEQ01. The sequence continues at coordinate 2,909 of CAYHEQ010000006.1, read as the reverse complement.
CCGGCTTTGGACTTCAAAATCTCCAAAGCTTTGGCCTTGTCGCCACCGGCTTCCTCCAGAGCGTTCCTAATATCCATCACGCCCAGGCCGGTTTCTTCTCTGATTGCTTGCACATCTTTGGCAGAAATTGGCATAGATTCTGATTGATTTAGATATAGGCCTGATGGGTCATATACGACCTATTTTTATTTCAGCGCTTCCCTCATTTCTCCCAACACCAGCTCAATCCCCTTCTTAGCGTCGTCATTCATCGGGACAGGATAGGTGATCACGGTCGGATCAGAATTGGTGTCCACCAGAGCCACGATAGGTAGCTTCAGGGTCTTGGCTTCAGCGAGGGCTGTCTTTTCTTTGATAGTATCAATGACGAAAAGAATGTCCGGGGTCTTCAGCAATTTCTTAATGCCACCGAAGCTTTTGTTGAGCCTTTCAATTTCCTTCTTCATCATAGACTTGTCTTTTTTACTCAAATCTTCAAATTCCGGTGTCTCAATTTTCGCCTCCAAATTACGGAGTTTTTCGATTTGCTTTTTCAAAGTAGTGAAATTGGTGAGCATCCCACCCGGCCAACGTTCGGTGACATAGGGCATACCAACACTCTCGGCTGTTTCTCTGACCATCTCCCTCATGCCCGCCTTGGTGCAGACGAAAAGAATCATCTTTCCCTGTTTTTTGGCCTCAATCAAAAAATCTAACGCGGTGGCCAAAGCGACCACGGTCTTTTCCAAATCTATCAAATGCAGACCATCGCGCAAACCAAAGATGAAGGACGCCATCTTGGGATTGTACTTTTCCCGGATGTGTCCGTAATGCGCGCCCGCAGTAAGCAGGTCCTTCATGGTAAAAGTTTCTATCTTCATACGCTAATTTTTGCTAATTAACTCTTATTCTCTCTAATTGGATTTGTTTGTGAAGTTTGTGAAGTTTGCGCCATTTATGTTATCTTCGGCGTCTTCTCTGCCTTAATCTTGGCTCTTTTTTCTTTCTTGGAGACAAGGTTATCTTTTTTGGCTTCCATTCTTTTCTTGAATTTTTCCACTTTGCCGGCGGTATCAATAATCTTTTGCTTACCAGTAAAAAAGGGGTGGCACGCCGAACATAGCTCCACACGAATCTCGGCTTTCGTGGAGCCGGTCTGAAAGCTATTGCCACAAGAGCAAGTGACAGTGGCGATATGGTATTCGGGATGGATATCTTTCTTCATACGCAAAATTAATACTTTCAGCCCCAAAGGGTTGGACAGGGATATTATACGGAAAGATTGCGCTGTCTGCAAGGTTATTTTTCTAGAGTCTCCGTGTGTCCAATGTGCAAAAACTCTATGTATCGGACATGTGTGATATTGACAAGGCTCTATTGGTTTGCTAAAATAACCTAAAAATACGATGTTCGTTAACACCGCGAGGGTAGCTTAATGGTAGAGCAACCGGGATTCCAAAAACCGGGTGGTTGCAGGTTCGAACCCTGCCCCTTGCATGGCGTATCGTCTAGTGGTCTAGGACGCTCTGCTGTCCGCGGAGAAACGCGAGTTCAATTCTTGCTACGCCTATGTTTCCCTCGGCACGATGTCCGCGTGACCACTCCCATAGCTTCTTAAAAGAGAACTGTTCCGAGTAGCGGAGTCAAATCCGGTCGTGCCATCCTCCTTAGATGAGGGGCAAAGAACTGTTGAGCGGATTGCCAGACGGGGTAGCTTACTCCTTTCTCCCCCTAGGCTTTCTGATCCGGTTTTTTGCTCCTTTCGCAAATTAAAATCCCCCCTGTCGGCGGGGATTTTTTTGTTCAAAATCAAAGGTATGTGTTATAATAGACACCATGCAAAAAGAAATAGAAACGTTGAAATTGAGATTGAAAGAGATTGAGGCTCAGATGGCCGAGCCTGATTTTGTGATGTCAGAGAATTACGTGAAGACCAGTCAAGAATACGCTCAATTGAAAAAAATCGTGGAACAATGGGAAGATCTGCAGAAAGCCGAGAGGCAATTCGCCGAGAACGAACAGATTGTTACCGCTAACGAAGATGCGGAATTGGTCAAAATAGCCACGGAAGAAAATAGCGCTCTTTCTGGAAAGATTCAAGATTTAAGATTCAAGATTCAAGATTTTCTAAGTCCGAAAAACCCGCTCGATACAAAAAGCATCATTATGGAAATCCGTCCCGCGGCGGGAGGCGAAGAATCGGCGCTTTTTGGCGAGGAGTTGCTCCGGATGTATTCGCGATACGGAGAGAACAAAGGCTACCGAGTTGCTCCTATTGACATCTCCTACTCCGACCTCGGCGGGATTAAATCGGCAACACTGGAAATCTCTGGACTGGGCGCGTATTCCAATTTCAAATATGAATCGGGAGTACACCGCGTCCAAAGAATTCCCGCCACCGAAAGTATGGGTCGCGTGCATACTTCCACCGTCACCGTGGCCGTCCTGCCGGAAGCCGAAGAAGTGGATTTGAAGATCCGCCCAGAAGATGTGCGACTGGATCTCTTTCGCTCCTCTGGCCCCGGCGGACAAAATGTGAATAAGACAGAAACGGCCGTACGCCTCACTCACCTGCCGACCGGACTGATTGTTTCTTGCCAAGATGAGAAATCCCAGCTGAAAAATAAAGAGAAGGCGATGAAAGTCTTGCGAAGTCGCCTCTATGAACTGGAAAGAGAAAAACTGGCCAAAGAACGAGGCGACGCGAGAAAGGGACAAATCGGCACAGGCGACCGCAGTGAAAAAATCCGCACCTACAATTTCCCACAGTCCCGCGTCACCGATCACCGCGTCAACCAATCCTTTCACAACATTACCGCGATTATGGAGGGCGAGCTGGAGGAGATTGTCGGCTCTCTCCGCAAAACGGAGAGAACATAGGTCACATACGGCCTATATGTCCTATAAGACCAATAATAAAAATCCATGTC
>CAYHEQ010000005.1:22061-33585 GCA_964355795.1 uncultured Candidatus Saccharibacteria bacterium | reverse complement strand
TGGCAAGTACCCATTTCTTCAGACACTTTTGTTCAGATCACCGACCTTGGAAAGGGCGAGCTGATGGAATTGTCTGGGGCTCATTTTTAGAGCCGAATGGATTCTCCGGTTATTGTAATAATATATTTGCCGGTAGATGGCTTCTGCTAGTTGACCCTCATTGTCCAGTTGACCGATACGACCGAGTTCCAGCTTAAATTGAGAGTAGAACGATTCTTGAAACGGATTTTCCCAAGGGCTGGCCTTCTTGCTCATTGACACCGTTACCCCCAGTTTTTCCAGAAAAGTGGCGTGTTCGTCCGATTGATATTCCGATCCTTGGTCGGAATGGAAATACTCAGGCAAACTGCTTCTTCTTTTCATCGCGTCCAGAACGGCTGACTTGACCAAGAAACGATTATGTCGTCTGGAGAGAGAAAAGCCAATCACTTCTCTAGTATAGACATCCACGATTGTTGCCAGATAGATGAAGCTATCCCGAAACCTAATGTAGGTAAAATCGCCACACCAGACCATGTCAGGCACGATCGGGCAAAAGTCTTTAATCCGATTGCGATATGGAGAGTCCGGCAAGTTCAGGTCATCGATTTTAACGAACCCCTTCTTTTTCCTCCTAAGTGGGGTCAACCCATATTTCTTCATCACCCGGAGGATGCGCTTCTTGTTCATGTCAAGGGCAATGGCTATTCTCTTGTGTCCGTAGTAGGGGTTGGAAGCTAACGTTTCCTCGATTTGCTCCCTGACCTCTTTGTCTCTGGCGTTAATCCTAGACTCGTAATACAAGGTGGCTCGACAGATTCCCAGTCTCTTGGCCAGGAGAGACTTACTTATCTTTCCCGTCATAGCCTTAGCGTATCTTATTTTTTTTCCCACGCTCCATGTTGAGAGTCAACCCGCCTATGATTTGCCGTAATGTCAGGTTTTCTTTCTTCAGTCTCGACATCTCCATGATGCTCGGCTCACCCTTGGCTTTTGCTCCAATCCAGCTGTAGATGGTGTTCCTGGAAATTCCGAATTCTTCAGAAGCTCCAGGAACGCTTAGCCCCTCGCTCCTGATTCGTTCCACGATCCTTTGCTTGGTTTCCTCGTTGATTCTTTTAGCCATATGTTGGTGGTTAATGTTTCTATTATGATACCACCAGCCCGCTCTTTACTGAACTGAACTTATGTGTCTAGTATATGGGGTACCTGCCAGGGGGCGGAAAAAACCATTTGGTATTGGAAGCAGTGGGGTGTGCCTTTGGCCTTGGATCTCGAAGGCGTTTCCTTTTTTAATGTGAAGGTCAATGGCGCTCTCGCCAATTCTTTATTTGCTGTTAGCGCGCCAGCGCCACAATTTCAAGCGATAATTGATTCTTTCATGGGCAATGTCTCTAATTCTTTTGAGTCTTTCAAGGGAGCCGGCGCTTATGGATTTTATCAAGATGCCGAGGGGTATTACTCGCGAGCAGAAATTTGCCGAAAATAAGGTCTTATTATTTAATAAAAAACGGAGGTGCGACCACGAAATAATCAAGCAAGTAAAATATTATTAGAAAAACAAGATGGCAAATCCAACCAATACCACTCCTGCCTCTGGCAATGCCGGTGAAGGAGTGAAGAAATTTCTTACTTCAGTTTTTAATGGTCTTTCTATTCCCGCCAATCAACATCCTTTTTACACAGAAGCTTTGAAATTGGGAGCGATCGGCAATGTAGTTTCCGGTATCGTCGGTATCGTATTCAGCTATTTGTCCGTGATGGTTTTGAAGGCAATTTTTGCCGGTAGTCTATACGCCGTTGGTGGCGTCAATCTCTTCCCGGCCGCTTATACAACCTACTCCTTCAATGTCGGTTCTACGGTTATCAGTCTTTTTTGGGCGGCTGTCTACGGCGCTATCGGTATCTTCATCTTCATCAGATGGATTAATAGATATTGGCCGAAATTTTTGGGCAAAACACTTTTTGCCAAATTATTCTATCTGAATTTTATCGTAGGGGTGCTACTCGGAGGGATTTTGAGCGTTTTGACGGCTATCTTTATGCCGATTATTTCTGTCAGTTTACTCCTTTTAATTATTGGCGGAGTGGTCGCTTCTTATGCTAGCGCCAAGATTATCGCTGGCGGATTGGAGAAAAAATATCCCGCCGTTTTGGCGGAAGTTATTAAGTAGCAGAGAAAGGAGATATTATGGATTTTGAAAATCCGGAAAAGAAGGTGGAGAAAAAGACGCTGGAATTAGGGAGAATGGTTTCTTTTGAGGGTCGGGTGCGCTTGAATGAAGATGATAATTATGCTAAAGTGCACAAATTTTTTGGCGTAGAATTAAAAAACAAGCAAGAGGGCGACTCTCTGAAAATAGAAGTGCAGGAAGCTTCTTCCGAAGCGGAATTGAAAAGTGGGCCGTCAAGAAAATATATCTTGGAAATAGTGAAAGCTGGCACTTGGGATAAAAACAGGGTGACAGATACAGCCCCTGATAGCGTAGAAGCCACGGAGCTTTTGAGGAATCAAACATTGCTCGCAGATGGCCTTGAAATTTTGACGGAGCAAGATGATGGTCGCCATACAAAATTATTGGTGACCAGCAAAAGATTGAGCGAAATAGTGAGATTGGTGGGTGAGAATACCGATCTGATCCATAGGGCAAAAGAAATCATTTTTGCCGAGCGTAAAAAAGAAGCGGCGTAAATTCTTTAGTTTAAAGCGCTATGAATCCCCGACGTTGGGGATTCATATTTTTATCCCAAACATCTTCAAGGATAGCAAGATAATCATTACAATCATGATTACCAAAATCAAATAGTTTGTATATTTTTTGTTGATTTTTAGCAGAACTTTTTTACCGATATAGGTTGCAATAACAATAAACGGAAGCAGATAGAGCAATATTGTTAGGTCTACCAATCTGACTTGATTGGTGTATAGGCGGATTATTGTTGCAAGCAGGAAATTGGCGGTACCGATAAAGGCGGTTGTCCCATGAACTTCGGTTAGGGTTAATTTTTCAGAATATAAATAGCCATTTCGCAAATCGCTTCCGGCAAGACCAAAACCCTGAAGAAAACCAGAAAATATCCCGACAAAGCCGAGGGCTAATTTATGGGGTTTCTTTCCCCCAATCTCTTTTCTTGTCATTTCTTTAATTTTTCTATAAACGAAATAAACAAGAAAGGCCAAGATTATAGCCAGCAATATATTGGGGTTGATTTTGACTAGCGACAAGGCACCGAATACGGCTCCGACTAAAGATATTGGCAACAACCCCTTGATGTATCTCCATTGAATATGTTTTCTAAAAATAAATACTCTGACTATTCCGCTTAAAACAAAGTAAAAAGAAGCCAAGCCAAGCGCATTATGCGGATCGGTGATTAAGGCAAGCAAGGGAGAAACTGTGGCGGAACCTGAATGTGGCACAATGATATTAACAAATGTTAATACCGCCAAAATTATAAAAATGAAGATTTTTTCCATAGATTTGTTTTACTTTTTTGTTTTCTTGTTGCTTGTAGTGATATTTGGTTTTTTGATATAGAGGGGGAGGATTTGTTTTTGGGGTTTGATTTTATCTGAAAGAATGAGGTCTAATAGATTTTTGACGCGGTAATTGGATTTTGTAGAGACAGAGCAATGCTCTGCCTCTGCTTTTGGTATGAGCTCAATCTTCCCTACCATCTTCCCATTTTTAAACTTTGCCGAATAGACTTCGCTGTGTGAAGCGGGAAGAGTAATCGTGTGGTATTGGTCGGCTTCTAAAAATTTAGCGCTATCCGAAGTCCGACTTCGAACATCCCTAGAAGTCGGACTTCTTTTCGGAGAAGTTTTGTTTGTTTCTAGGGGAACTTGCGCGGTCAGAGAATCAGTTGCAAAAATAGGGATTTTGAGTGCGTAGGCTAGCGCGTTGGCGATAGTAACGCCGATGCGGACGCCAGTGAAGGAGCCAGGACCAGCCAACGCTCCTATGGAGCGTAAATCCGAAATTCGAATATCGAAATTCGAAACAAGCTTCGAAATAGCCGAATGTAGTTTATTTGAAGACGCTTTCCTCAAAGTTTTCATATGCAATTTTTTCCCATCAAAAAAACCGACGATGGTTTTCTCACCGATAGTATCAAGTAACAAAATATTTTTGAGCTGGTTATCTCCCATATCCTTCTCTCTAACTTCACCCTGATACTATATAGTATGATAGTGAAGTTTATTACTTATTGGGCTATTTTTACGGTTCTTTTGTTTGTAGAGGCTTCAAAATATATTTTTATAGCGTTCTTCGGTAGGGCATCTACTATTTTATCCGCCCATTCGATAACGGTGATAGTTTCTGGTTGGCCGAGAAAATCGAAGAGGCCAAGACTCTCGGCATCGGTCCAGTCGTTTAACCGATATGCGTCAATGTGATAAAGAGCGTTCAGGGTGTAGCGTTTAACGTTTAGTAAATATTTTTTCATCAAGACAAAAGTGGGGCTGGTAACATTTTCTTTCACGCCCAATGCTTTGGCCAAAAATTGGGTAAAGGTGGTCTTGCCACTGCCGAGATTGCCAGAGAGCGCCAAAACTTCGCCTCCTTTGAGGTGGGAGGCGATTTGGCGAGCGAGCGCTTCGGTGTCGGCCAAGTTGTTTAGAAGATAGTTTTTGGTTGGCATTGGCTGTAAGAAATAGGAGCGTTGTTTATACTTTCGTCCACAAAGAGGTTCGACATCCATCCAAAGGAGGCGGGCAGGCTAGGCATCCTATGGTTCCTCGTCCGAGGTTCGACCTTAGCTTCGAAACTTCTCCAAGGTCGAACCTCTTTACCCCTGTCGGTTAAAGCATAAGCAACGCTCTGATTTCTTATATATTATCCTTCAATACGCACTACTTCTTTGATCTCGGGAAAAAGGCTTTTGAGACGACTCTCAACGCCGATTTTCAAGGTCAAATCAGATTGAGAACAAGAATCGCAAGCGCCCTCTAGCGAAATAGTCAGAATCCCTTTTTCGTAGCCTTGAAATACAATATCACCTCCATGCATGGCGATGAAGGGCTGGATATCGTCTTCAATAGCTTTTTTGATTTTGGGAATGATATTTTCCATGATATGTAAGCGATGCGAATGATGCGAATCTTCATGCGAATCTACAAATATTATGCGAATTTATTCGTGACAATTCGCGTTAATTCGTGCAATTAGTATACCTTTTTTGTTGCTTCAAGGAAAGTGTGCCAGATCAAGGTCGCGCATTTGACGCGAGCGGGATATTTTTTTACTCCTTCGAAAACAGCCAGATTTTTGTCGAGGCCACTTTTTTTGTTCGTAGTAAAATAAGAGATGAATGTTTCGGCTTGTTTTTTGCCGGTGACGACAGATTTTCCCTCCAAGACATCAGTCAAGATAGAGGCGGAGGCTTTGGAGAGGGCGCAACCGGTACCGGTGAAGCTGATTTTTTCGATAGTATCTTTTTTTGTTTTAATATACAAGATGTAGTCATCACCGCAGGAGGGATTGACACCTCTTTGTTGGAGATTGGCGTCAGGCGTAATCTCGCAATGGCGCGGATGGCGATTGTGGTCGAGGATTATTTGCTGGTAGAGATTTTTGAGATCTTTATCTTTCATGGCGTGATTTGATTGACTTGATGTCCGACATCTGGGCATCCTTTGATGTCGGACATCTTTGCGAATTATGAAAATATTTTTTTGGCTTCAATAATCGCTTTTTTCAATTTGTCGATATCGGCCTTTTCGTTGTAGAGACCTAGGGACGCGCGGGCAACGGCAGTTTCCTTCATTTTCTTCATAGAAGGAATAGAGCAGTGATGGCCGGCGCGAATGCAGATATTTTTTTCTGCCAGAATAGTCGCTAGGTCGTGAGAGTGAATGCCACCAACATTGAAAGAGATAATATTACTTTTTTCCGCGCTGAATATTTTGAGATCCGCAATCTCGCGCAAAGTTTGGTTGGCGTATAGCGCGAGAGCTTCTTCGTGCTTCTGGATATTTTCCAGACCGATTTTTTCCAAATAATCAATCGCCACACCTAGTCCGATAGCTTCGGCTATGGGCGGAGTGCCGGCTTCAAATTTGGCCGGGAGAGGCGCGAAAGTAGTTTCCTTTTCGCCGATACTTTCAGTCATGTGGCCGCCAAAGCGAGAGGGAGGAAGGCTCTCCAAAATCTTCTTTTTACCGTAGAGGACGCCGATACCGGTGGGACCGTACATTTTGTGAGCGGAAAAAAGATAAAAATCGCAATCTAATTTTTGAACATCTATTTTCGTGTGAGCTACCGCTTGCGCGCCGTCCACCAAAAGCAAGGCATCGTGCAGGCGCGCGATTTTGGCGATTTCCTCAATCGGAAAAACGGAGCCGAAAACATTGGAGATGTGCGGGATGGCAACGAGCTTGGTTTTTTCGTCAATCAATTTTTCCCATTCTTTCAATATCGGGAATCCCTCATCATCTACCGGCGCTAATTGCAAATCTAGCCCTATTTTCTTAGCTAATTGTTGCCAAGGAACGAAATTGGCGTGATGTTCTATCTCGGAGATGACAATGCGGTCGTTGGGCTTTAAGACGGTACTCAAACTATCGGCTACCATGTTGATGGCGTCAGTCGCGCCGTGAGTAAAAATTATTTCCTTCGTGTATTTGCCGTTGATGAACTTTTGACATTTTTCTCGTACCGCTTCATATTTCTCGGTAGCCCGGGCGCTCAAATCATATAGTCCACGATGGACGGGGGCATAATCTTTTTTATAAAAATCATCCATTGCTTCTAGCACAACAGCAGGTTTTTGAGTAGTAGCGGCGTTATCTAGGTACACCAAATCTTTCTTTTTTTGCAAAAGAGGGAAATCCTTTTTCAGGTTGGGGGTGAAATCTTTGGTGGCCATACAGTTGCCGTGCGATATTAAACTTTTCTAATAATTGGTGCGTGATTTGATGTCCGACATCGAAATGCCCTAGATGTCGGACATCTCTGCGGGGCAGTTGCGATGATTTCTAGGCCAGTATTTTACTGATACTTTTTTCTAACAATTTTCTTTCTGATGCGATAGGGATGAGGCTGATAATCTCTTGCAGGAAACTAGCGATCAGGGCTTTTTTTGCTTCTTTTTTACTCATGCCGCGACTTTCTAGATAAAGTAGCGCTTGCTCGTCTGGGGCGCCGGAGGTGGCGCCATGATGGGCAACAACATCTCTGTTTTTTATCGTCAAATGCGGATTGCTGACGACTTTGGCCTTGGCTGAGAGTAAGAGATTTTTGATGAGTTGCCCCGCTTCAGATTTTACCGCTTTTTCCTCTATTTTCACCAGGCTGTCAGTAGTGATAGTGGCTTCGTCAAAGATAATATTTTTGAAAATTTGCTCACTGGCTGTGCTCTTTCCTTCGTGGACGATAGTGATGTGACGACTTATTTGCTCGTTGCCTTTTCCGATAGCTAATCCTCTGACTTTGACGCGGGAAGCGTCCCCTTTCAGGCGGATAAAGACATCACCAGAAAAATCTGGTTCGAGAAAAAGATGAAGATAGCTTCTCTCGCCCAAAATGGCCTCAAATTTCTCGTCTTTTTCTCGCAAAAAAAGATCGCGACTTTCCCCTGTTTTTAGCTCTAAGACGGTTTCGTTTACCATTATTGCAATGCTCCGTTTTTCATCGTAAATATTTTATCTGGTTCGACGCGCTCAAGAAATTTTGGTGAATGAGAAATGACGATGACAGTGCGACCGGCTTTCCCCTGTTTTTTTATCATTTTGTCGGCGACAGCCAAAGTGTCAGCGTCCAACCCGGAGTCTATTTCGTCAAGGATGATGAGCTTTGGTTCGAGCAACAACATTTGCAAAAGTTCGCTCTTTTTCTTTTCTCCGCCGGAAAGATCCGCATTGACGAAGCGCTCCAAGAAATCTTTTGGCAGACGGACTTCTTTGGCCAATCCCTTCACTTTTTTGACAAAATCGGGCAGACTGATTAGCTTATTTTTTTCATAAGTTTCTTTGGCGTTGGTGGTGGCGCGCAGAAATTCTAGGTTAGTTAGTCCTGGGATGCCCACTGGATTTTGATAGGCGAGGAAGATCCCCCGCAAGGCTCTTTCTTCGGGCGCAAGGCTTCCCAAATTTTTACCGAGATATTTCATGTTGCCTCCAGCGGTGGTAAGGGAGGGGTCGCCACTGATAATGCGCGCCAAGGTGCTTTTGCCGGAACCGTTGGGGCCAATCAGGCCATAAATTTTGCCCACTTCAAAATCAGCGGAAAGATTTTTTAGGATTTCTTTTCCCTCCATTTGTACGGTGAGATTTTTGATTGATAATATTTTCATCCGATGGCTCCTTCTAATTTTAACGCCAATAATTGATTGGCCTCGGTAGCGAATTCAACGGGCAATTCTTTGAGCACTTTTTGGCAAAACCCATTAACGATAGCAGATCGAGCCTCTTCTGCCGACAGACCCCTCTGCTGGCTATAAAAAAGCTGATCTTCGCTGATTTTTGTCGTCGAAGCTTCGTGCTCAATCTGCGCGGAATCATTATGAATATAATTATGCGGATAAGTGCCGGCATGAGCTTTCTCGCCAATAATCAGCGAGTCGCATTGAGTAAAATTCCTCGCTCCCTCAGCAGTTTTGGCGATTTTTACCATCCCCCGATAATTGTTGGAAGAGTGGCCCGCGGAGATGCCCTTGGCAATAATAACGCTTTTGGTGTTTTTGCCGATATGAATCATTTTCGTGCCAGTGTCGGCTTGCTGGTGATTGTTGGTAATGGCAACAGAATAAAATTGACCGACCGATCCTTCTCCCATCAAAATACAGCTCGGATATTTCCAGGTAATAGCGGAGCCGGTCTCCACTTGCGTCCATGAAATTTTTGATTTTTTCCCTAGGCACTTGCCTCGTTTGGTGACGAAATTGTAAATTCCGCCTCGACCGGTTTTCGCATCGCCGGGATACCAATTTTGCACAGTGGCGTATTTGATTTCGGCATTGTCTTTCGCCACCAATTCCACCACGGCGGCGTGGAGCTGATTGCTGTCAAAACGCGGGGCGGTACAGCCCTCCAAATAGCTGACGAAACTATTATCTTCGCAAATAATCAAAGTGCGCTCAAATTGGCCAGAATTCTCGGTATTGATGCGAAAATATGAGGAGAGTTCCATTGGGCAAATAGTATTTTTCGGCACATAAACAAAGGAGCCATCAGTGAAGACAGCGGCGTTCAAAGCCGCGTAAAAATTGTCGCCGCTAGGCACGACACTGCCGAGATATTTTTTTATTAAAGCGGGATGTTTTTGTACCGCTTCGGAAAAAGAACAAAAGATGACGCCTTTTTTCGCCAAATCTTTTTGGAAAGTAGTGGCGATAGAAACGCTATCAAAGATGGCGTCCACCGCGACATTGGTTAATCTTTTTTGTTCTAACAAAGGGATGCCGAGTCGCTCAAAAGTTTTTAAGATTTCTGGGTCCACTTCGTCCAGACTTCGCAGAGTTTTTTTCTGCTTTGGTTCAGAATAATAAATTATTTTCTGGTAATCTATCGGTTTGATTTTTAATTTCGCCCACTTGGGCGCGGTCATTTTGAGCCAATTTTTGTAGGCCCCCAGACGAAATTGGAGGAGAAAATCAGGCTCATTCTTGTGGGCAGAAATCTGCCTAATAGTTTCTTCCGATAGTCCGCGAATCACAAAAGGCGCGGGAGTTTTCGTCTGAAACCCCGCCGGATAGTCACTCTTCAAGATTCCCGCTATCTTTTTTGCTTTAACCACAGTTTTTCCCTTGGAACTAATACTAATTTAGTACTAGTTCATTTTAACGTAAAAAAAACCTGAAGTCAACGAGTTTAGTCTCCGTAGGCATGTCATGAATGATTTTTGCTTGTCAGTAGAAACCATGCTAAAATTAAAAAAGTAGCGCAAAATGAAAAGTAAAAAATATAATGAAAAAGAAAAAAATTGAAATTGGTAGCCAGCTTATATCCGTAAAATTATCAGGAGATGAGGATGATTATATATCGTTGACCGATATGGCTCGCTTCAAAGGATCAGATACGGGGCTTGTTATCTCTCATTGGCTTACCACCAAATACACAATCCAATTCATGGGTGTTTGGGAGCAGATGAATAACGAGAATTTTAATGTTACGGAATTCCGTAACATTAAAAATGAGGTAGGAAATAATGGCTTTGTTGTCTCGTCTTCAATGTGGGTAAAAAAGACTAATGCTATCGGGATACGCTCATCGGTTGGTCGTTATGGAGGCGGTACTTTCGCTCACAAGGATATCGCTTTTGAATTCGCCACCTGGATTTCTCCAGAGTTTAAGCTTTATTTGATCAAAGAGTACCAGCGTTTGAAAGCAGAAGAGAACGAGAAGTTGGCACTTGGCTGGGATGTAAAGCGTCAGTTGACAAAAATTAATTACAGAATCCATACGGATGCCATCAAAGAAAATTTGCTCCCAAAAACTATTTCTGCGAGCAAAGCGCAATTAACCTATGCTTCAGAAGCAGATGTTTTGAATATGGCCTTGTTTGGTAAAACAGCAAAAGAATGGCGCGAAGAAAATCCGGGAAAAGATGGCAATATTCGCGACCATACTGATGTTATTCAGCTGGTTGTGTTGGCAAATCTTGAGAGTATAAATGCAGAGTTAATAAAGCAGAAAATTTTTCAATCAGAAAGACTGATTAAATTGAACCAAGTAGCTATTTCTCAAGTGCAATCTCTGATTGGTAGTCCATCAATAAAGAAGCTAGAGGAAAATGTTGGTGATAAATAATGAAGTTACGGGATAGCCATAGGTATAGGTGTCGCCCTAGAATGGCATCTAAAAATATTCTCCGCGCATTACAAATAGCGCGGGTTTTTTGTTGGGCAAAAAAAGACACTTTAGGCTTAATGGTTAATTATCTTTCGAGAACCACCATGGAAAAATAAGATAAAGAGGTTCTCAAATAAAAAAAAGGGGGGGCGGAGGGTCCCCGAGACGAAGAATAGTGGAAGTTTGTTTGGTGGGAGAGATTCTCTTTTAGTATACAGGAAAGCCCCTTATCTCTGCTCTGTGGCGATCTCTCTCTGCGTCTTCGGAAGATTCGAAAATCGCAAGGAGCCACCTAGACGGCCACAAGCGGAAATCTTCGGCCTTGGCAAAAGTTTCTTGTCCGAGAAGCCGTCCCAACTTCATCAGGAAAAGAACGAAGTAACAGGATGTGGCGATAGCGCCAATGGCGATGGAGACGATAGCCCAGATGATGTTCATTTTTTCCTCCTTATTCTCCAGAATGTTTTGTTGCTTCTTCTCTCTTTGTGTCTGCGCCGTTGGCGTTGGCGAACGCGCCACCGAAAATTTTTTATTCCGAAAGATATTTCATCTTGAATTTCGGAAGCCAGAGTAAATGGCCAGAAAATCCGTTCCAGTTGAGGGTTTTCGTAGAGGAAAAAGCCTTTTTGTCGGTAGCGTCGCAGGGTGACGAGATAGCAAAGACTATAAAAGCCTATCGCAGTTAGCGCTAAGTAGATCATGTCGTTCGTCCTTTCTCGGTTGGGAATGAACGGATTTTCCTGGCTCTAA
>CAYHEQ010000005.1:0-22051 GCA_964355795.1 uncultured Candidatus Saccharibacteria bacterium | reverse complement strand
GACGCTCTTCCGATCTCAAGCCATAAAAACATTCTCACATTCTCAAGAATGTGAGAATGTTTTTATGGGTGGTTGAGGGGAGCGGTGGCCTTTCTTTTCATCGAGGCGGTGACGAGTCCGACAAAAAGTGGCTGGGGAGTCAGTGGGCGGGAGGTGAATTCGGGGTGGAATTGGACACCGACAAAGTATGGGTGAGAAGGTAGCTCCAAAATCTGCATTATCTCGCCTTCTTCTTTGGGTCTGCCTGCGCAGGTAGGCGCTTTTCCGGAGAAAACTAATCCTCCTTTCTCAAATTTTTTGATGTATTCAGGATTGCACTCATAGCGGTGGCGGAATCTCTCGCGGATTTTTGTTTTGCCACCATAGAGAACGGAGGCCTGACTTTTGGCCTTCACCTCTACCTCGCGTCCACCGAGTCGCATGGTGCCACCCATGCCGTTGATTTTTTTCTGCGAAGGGAGGATGCAGACGACGGGATCGGGAGTTTTACTCTCCATTTCGGTGGAGTTGGCGTTTTTTAGCCCCAAGACATGGCGAGCAAATTCAATCAGCGCCATTTGAAAGCCGAGACAGATGCCTAGATAAGGCACTTTGTTTTCTCGGGCAAATCTCACGCACTCTATTTTGCCCTCCACGCCTCTTTTCCCAAAACCTCCGGGAACGATGAGGGCGTCTATTTCGGCCAAGGCTTCATCAGCTTTCAATTTCTTGTTTTCTATTTTTTCCACATCGATCCATTCGATTTTGACCGCTACCCTGTTGGCTACGCCAGCGTGTTCTAACGCCTTGATGATAGAGGCGTAAGAATCCATCAAGTCGGTATATTTGCCGGCGATGCCGATAGTGACGGTTTTTTCTTTTTTGGACTTTACTTTTTCTACGAAATCATCCCATTTTTTGATTGCTTCAGAATTTTCTTGCGTTTGGTCGTCCAGATGCAAGACTTTGATTATTTCTTGATCCACTTGGGCTTCCTTTAACATTTGCGGAATAGTATAGACGCTTTCCACATTGTGCGCCGAGATAACCCGTTCTACTGGCACGCTAGTATTGATGCTGATTTTTTCCCGGATTTTCTCGCCGACCGGCTCCTCAGAACGGCAAGCGATGATATGGGGATGAACACCTTTTTCCATCAGGAGCCTGATGCCCAATTGCGCGGGTTTGCTTTTTTGTTCGCCGACACAAGCCGGTTTGACCACATAGGTGAGCGCGACGAAGCAAACATTATGCTCGCCCTCTTCGTAACTCAATTGTTTCATGGCCTCCACATAGTAGGAATTTTCAATATCGCCTATCGTCCCTCCGATTTCTATCAAGACTACATCAGCTTTGGAATCTATCGCCAGAGTGCGGAGATGCCGGTTGATTTCGCCGGTAACATGGGGGACGAATTGGACATCGCGTCCCAGATATTCTCCCTTTCTTTCCTTTTCAAAGATTTTGGAAAATATCTGTCCGCTCGTGATGAAGCTACTGTGAGTCAGATTTTCCTCCATCATTCTCTCGTAGGTGCCCAGATCCATATCGCATTCGGTGCCATCGTCCAAGACAAAGACCTCACCGTGGCGGAAGGGGTTCAAGGTACCCGAGTCGATATTCAAATAGCCCTCCATCTTGATGGGGACGCATTTGAAGCCTTGATTTTGCAAGAGCTTGGCTACCGAGGAAGAAAAAATACCCTTACCAAGCCCCGACATGACAGTGCCAACCACGACGACATATTTGGTCTTGCCTCTCTGGTAGCCGGTAGGAACAGAACTGAAAAATTCGTGTTCGTCTTGCTTCGTCGCTATTTGGTCGAAATCTTCTTGAATCATAGACTACTACATTACAAATATTTACAAATATACGAATACCAATCTAGAAAGCTAAGTATTTGTCTGAAGGCCAGATGCTTTTAAGTAGTATTTGTATATTTGTAATGATTTGTAATGTGTAGTGGTTTCCCCAATAAAAAAATCTCCGTGGCCTCCTTTGACGGGAGTTTTTTTTGGAGATTACGCTTTCATTATAGGCGAAGACCTCTCTTCGCGCAAGATATTTTCTTGGGGAAGGGCGAGATTTGACTTATTTTCTTTTTTGTGATATAATAATAGACAGGGTGAGTTTTTGTCGCCTTAAAAAAAAGGGGAAGGAAAAGTCAAAAAATGGACGAAAACAAGGGAGTGATTTTTCTGGTCGAGGAAGACGAGGTGGTCAGGAATCTTTGCGTGAGGATTCTCGTCGAAGCTGGGTTTGCGGTCAACTATTTTGTTTCGCATCCGGCATTGCGGGCAAGATTTTGCCTGGTGAAGACAATGCCCGATCTGGTCATTGCCAATTGGGGGGACGGCAAGGGACTGGTTCTGGCGGAATGGCTGAAAAAAGAGCGAGATTTTTCAGCCACTATCCTTATGACCGGTCGGATGGAGGAGCTGGACGCAAAGGGGTTCTTGCTTTTGCGAAAGCCCATATCACCACGAGACCTGGTCTCGGCCGTGAGGAACAAGTTGGAAAAGCATCGACCCGTCAGTTGGGAGTAATTTTTTCTAACTCTCTAAGAAATGCCCCGCCCTGCCTCTCGCGAGAGGCAGGGCGGGGCATCTTTGTGTCTAGCCGACGAATTCCACCTCTTCTTTCAGCTTGAGGCCAAATCGCTCTCTCGTTTTCTCTTTGATCAGATTTTTTAGTTTTTTGATGTCAGAAGCAGAGGCTCCGCCGGGGTTTAAGATGAAATTGCCGTGCTCGCGCGAGATGAAGGCTTTTCCCGACTTTTTGCCTTTGAGTCCCAGTCGTTCCACGATCCAGCCGGTGGGGATTTTGCCGTGCTTGATGGCTTGTGGAGGGAATTTTTTAGTTATTTGGGGAGTGGCGATGACATTTTGAAAGATACAACCGGCGGAAAATTCTTTCGGCAGGTGACCGCGACCGATGAGATTTTTGGCCATCTCTTGAGCGATTTTTTTCTTCTTACCGTGATGTAATTTCAAAGTGACCGCAAGGATGATATGTTTTTGCCCCTTTTCTCCTTTGATTTTGGAAGCGCGGTAGGTGAAACCGAAGTCTTTATTTTTCCAAATCTCCACCTTGCCATCGGGACTGAGAACACGCGCGGAAGCCAAAACTTTTTCCATACTTCTCCCCCACGCGCCAGCGTTGCCATAGACAGCGCCACCGAGAGTGCCGGGGATACCGACAGCAAATTCTAATCCCGTGAGGCTCTCTTTTTGCGCTCTTTTCACCACTTTTTGCAAATTACAACCTGCGCCAGCGGTTATCTGGCTATTTTTCACAACAATTGGTTTTTCCTTGATTTTTAGCACCAGTCCGCGAAAGCCTTCATCGCTGATGACGAGATTGCTTCCCCCGCCCAAGAGAAACCATTTGATCTTTAATTTCTTAGCCTCGCGGATAGCGGAGACGATAATTTTTTCGTCAGCCACTTCCAAAAAGAGATCTGCCGGTCCACCGATTTTGTAGGTCGTCAAAGGCGCCAGAGGATGGCTTCTTTTTGTTTGCGGGAATTTCCGGAGAAAAAGCTGATATTTGTTCATCTAAATTATTCTAACACAAAAACGGACGTTGTTTTTTAATAAGAAAAACCTGACTTTTTGGGGTATGTTTTATCCCTCTTTACAAAATATTTTTTATGCCTGATAATATAGCCAATAATAGTAAAGACAAAAATATGCCAAGAAAAGTGAACGCCGCGTTTATGAAGCCAATGAAGATTAGCGCTGATTTGGCGAAGGTTGTGGGAGCCGGACCGTTTCCTCGCTCCGAAGTAGTAAAGAAGCTTTGGGCTTACATCAAGAAGAACGATCTTCAAGATGCCAAGAATAGGCGCAACATCAATGCTGACGCCAATCTCAAGGCTGTCTTTGGTGGCAAGGGCACAGTGAATATGTTTGAAATGACGAAACTTGTCTCCAAGCATTTGTCCTAAAAAGTTTTTTGGGAATTTGGATTTAGAAAACCCGCTCTTACGAGCGGGTTTTCTAGATTTAGACTGCGCAACAAATATTACTTGGCTACAATGTAGCCTAATATTGAAAATGATAGTTGCCTCGGAATATTTTTTGGGCAAACAAAAAGAACCAGAGGGCTGGTTCTTTCGACTTTTGCGATGTTGTGGTTGGTTTATGAGACTTCTTTTGCCTTACAGCCTGGGCATACTTGGCAGTGATAGCCGAGGAGAAAGTTGGCGTCATCGAATATTTCAAGTGGGATTTTTTTCTGATTTTCTTTGAGAAAATCACTGATTAAAGCACGATCGTACTTGGCGTGGGCGCAGGTGTAATTCTCCTTCACGGCATTCACGAAATATAGAAAACAGTTTTCGCATCCGCCGAACTGGGCTGAGACATTGGCCATGACGACAGTTTCGCGCGAGAAAACATGATGCATGAATAGAGCCAAAATTTTGCGAGCTCTGGGAGAATTCAGGTTTTTCATCTTCAAAAACCGATCGATTATCGCCCTGGCCGTGTCGCAGGCGCGACAATTTTTGCATTGACATTGGCAAGTGCATTTTTCCAATTTACTCACCTCTCTCGGGTTTTTAAACGACAATGCCAAAATAATAGCATAGTTGAGCTATTTTGTAAAGAACCTTTGATTTTTTGCCATTTTGAGGTAAAGCAGTTTCATTTTTGCATTTCAAATATAAGGTGAGATTGGTCAAAAATCGGCTTATTTATGCTCAGAACTTGACAGGTGCGAGTTTTTGTAGTATATTGGTAATAACCCAAAAATGGGAAATCTCGGTGCCGAAAAGCACCTTTACAAAGGAGCGTGAAAGTAATGAAACAAACAGCGATTAAGATTTTTCTGGCTTGCTTCATCGGAGCATTCATCGGCACGCTGGTGGCAATGCACTCGGGAATTTTCTGGGTGGCAGGATTGCTCGTCGGCGGGCTTGTGGGGTATCTTTCCTACGAGTTCAAGGAAGTCATTCGTGTTGTGAAAATCGTTTTCAGAGAAACAACGATTGCTTTTCGGAATACAGGGATATGGGTTTTTTCCTTGCGACCCAACTGGGGTATCGTCAAAAGGAAGGGTCGTTTTTTCTTCTTGATGGTAGTCAGAAACAGCTCGTTTGTTTCTGTGGTTGTTCCGCCTGTGGTGACTATGCTATACCTACTTAATCGGCAGACAGTGAGGGGATCCGTGGGGGAATGGGCGGTGGCTATAATATTAATCACTGCTCTTGCTGAGGGTATGGTATTGTTTTTCTCGATTATAGCCATACTCGCAGGCGACGAGACGTGGTCGGTCTACTTCACAAACTCTAACCATTATTTGGAAAGTGGAGATATAACACTAAAGAGGGCGGTAGCTTGTAACTTTTTTTCGGTATATTTTTACTTTATACCATTTAAGGTTATTCCCGCCATAATCAAGAGGAGCTATTTCTCAATTAAGCTTCTCTGGGAAGTGTGCAGAAAAACCTTTATTGTTATTCATTCCGAAATCCGCCTGCTCTGCGGAGCGGACGCAATGCTCGGAACCCTCATCGGGTATTTCTACTGGAACCCGTTGCTGGGCGCTCTGGCGGGAGGGCTACTAGGAGTAGCGAGTTACTACTTCGTCAGCGTCAAGCTCCTGAAGCTCGCGCCCATTTCCTCCCAAAAGTAATCCAATCCAAAATTTCAACGGCCGAATTAAAGCCCCGCCATAAGTGGGCTTTTTTCTTTGCCATTTATGGCTTATTGTGCCATAATGAGATTGATATTGCCAAAAAATTTATGTTTCAGCTAAACGAGCAAGAAGCAAGATCTGTGGTATCACAAAATGCGATACCATAGATGAGATATTCATGGGCCTGTCCCGGTTTCGCCAAGAAGATCTTTGAAAAGTGGTCGCGTGTCGAGAATGTCATTGTCTCGCAAACCTATGACAAAACTTACGAGCAAAATCTAATTTTGCCCCTGCTTACGCTTTAGCGTAGTCAGCATCGCCCCGTCTGCCTCCCCTGTGGGCGGGTAGCGGTGTCACCAATAGGGGATGCTAGCCGTAGGTATTCCTTCGTACCGGCAGTAAGCCACCAAGGATAGGAGGCGTTATTTCGCCCTGATTTTTATCGCTTTCCGAAATACCAATCAGGACTACACACGTAGAGATCATTTTCCAAGCTTTTTGCACATGGGTTCGACTCCCATCAGGTCCATTTTACAATTTTGTATTTGTGATATAATATATCCACAATTATTTAGTAAAACTATGGAGGGCAAGTTTTATGAAAAAGATTCTTTCTTTATTGGGCTTGGTTTTTTCTTTGTTGCCGGCGGGAGTTTTGGCGGTCGCTAGTGATTCGCCTCAATATTATTACGGTATGCCCGGCTACAATATGATGACGGGCGCGGGCTGGGGAACGATGTCGGTGGTGGGCTGGTTTATATTTATTATCGTTGGGCTGATTCTGGTCTCGCTTTTTGTCTTGCTCGTGGCGCTCATTCAGCGAGTTTTCTTGCTCAACAGCCGACATCACCACAGGGGAATAACAGAAAAAATAAGCAACAGAAAAACTAAAAAACGAAAGAATAGAAAAACAAAAAAGTTAAGCAACAGAAAAACAAAGACTCGGAAAAAAAGAAAATAGTTTTCTTATTTGTTAGTTTTGCGAACGTTGTTCATTCATTGGAAAGAAGTTTAGCCCCGTCCGAGGTTTGACCTTAGCTTCCAAACTTCTCCAAGGTCAAACCTCTTTACTCCTGTCGGTTAAAGCAGGAACAGCGCTCTGATTTCTTACAGCTTATCAGTAATTTAGCAATAATATTCCCAGAGTGATTTGGGGAAGGAGGTTTTTATGAAGCTCTCAACAAATGCCGCCGGACTATCTACCGGCATTTTCTGTGGCGCTTGGTGTCTGGTCGCGCTTTTGCTCAATATGTGGGTAGGATTCGCTGATTCTTACGTCGGGATGTTGGTTTCGGTATCGCCGGGCGTGGTCAAAGGCACCTATACGGGCGCTTTGATTATCGGCGTTTATGGATTGGTCTTTGGCTATATTGGCGGATGGGTTTGGACTTGGCTGTATAATGCGTTCCTTGGTAAATCCAAATCTTAATTCGAATTTTCATCCGAATAGATTCGAATAATAAGGTAATTTTTGAAAATTCGCTTGAATTTGCAATTTAATTAGCGTAACTATCAATGAAGAAGAAAACAAAGAAAAAAAACAAAAAAACCTCGAAGAGGATGCTTTCTGGGCGAAAAAAATCTTTGAAGAAAAAAAGCTTCGCGCAGTTGACAATGAAGTTTTTTGACAAATTTGAGGATAGGAATAGACAGATATTGAGTCACTATCCCCTACTTTACGCCTTGGTGGGTGGAGTTGGAGTGGTGCTTTTTTATCGAGGCATTTGGATGATCGCTGATAATTTTGATATTTCTGGACCGATGTCGGTAGTTTTTAGCCTGATTATCCTGATGAGCATTGGGCTTTTGATTTCTTCTTTCGTGGGCGAAAGGATCATTATGTCGGGACTAAAGAGGGAACACAAATTGTCCTTAGCGACCGAAAAACAGGAAACGGAGGAATTAAAACTTCTCAAAAAAATAATGAAAAAACTAGACCAACGAATCAAGAAGAAATGACGGATTTCAAAAAACTATTTAGCGGGAAGAGGGTCCTAATCTGGGGATTGGGACTGCACGGGGGCGGCTTGGGGGCGGCTCTTTTCTTTGCCATGTATGGGGCGAGAGTGACGGTAACCGATCTGGCTACTAAGGAAACTTTGGCGCCGATCATTAAAAAGCTCTCCAAATACAAAGATATTCGTTATGTGCTGGGAGAGCATCGCGAGGAGGATTTCATCAACGCGGACATCATCATCCGTAATCCGGCGATTAAAGATGATAATCCTTATCTCCTGCTCGCTAAAAAGCGCAGAATTCAGGTAGAAAACGACATCGGGCTTTTCTTCCAATATAGCCCGGCTTTTTCCATCGGGATTACGGGGAGTAAGGGCAAATCAACGCTCACGCAACTCGTGTACGAACTAATTAATCAAGAAATCAAAAAATCAAGAAATCAAAAAAATAAAAATTCCAATCATAAATCTACAATCTGCGATCTGCAATCATTTAACAGCGTTTTGCTCGGTGGTAATATTCGCGTTTCGGTTTTTGACGCGTTGGAGAAGGCCGATAGCAAGAGCATTGTAGTTTTGGAGCTTTCTAGCTTCCAGTTAGATCACGCCTTTTACGCAAAGAAAAGCCCCCAGATAGCTATTATTACCAATATTTACGATGAGCATATCAATTATCACGGCAATCGCCAAAATTACGAAGAAGCCAAGAAAAACATTTTGAGATTTCAAGAAAAAAATGATATCGCTTTACTTAGCGAAAGCGTGAGGAGCTGGAAGAAAGAAACAAAAGCCAAAACTTTTTTCTTTGACGGCACAACGAGAGACGGCCTTTTCAAATTTGCCGAGATTTTTAATATCGAAAAATCTTTAGTTGAGGAAACTCTGAAAAATTTCCGCGGTCTCGAAGGTCGTCAGGAAGTGATTGGCAGGCTAAAAAATGGCGCGGTGATCGTCAACGACACCACGGCTACTCATCCGCGCGCGGTGATTTTTGCCCTGCAAAAATATGAGAATCCTGTTCTTATCGCTGGTGGAGTGGACAAGCTTTTTGCTACCGAAGATGTCTCGGAGTTGGCGAAAATTATCAGAGAAAGAAACCTACGGCTAGTGCTTCTCCCCGGAGATTTTTCCGACAATCTAGCCAATTTGAGCGATGTCAATGTAGTCCGAACAGAGAATATGACGGAGGCGGTAGTGGAGGCCGTCAAGCTCTCCGGTCCTAGCGATACTATCCTCCTCTCCCCCGGCGCGGCGAGCTTCAATCTCTTTGCTAATGAATTTGAGAGAGGGAAGAAATTTGTAGAGAATATGAAAAAATTTATGTAATTGGTTTTGTTGCCAAATTTTATTTTAGCGAGTATATTATAATAAATACAAATAATTCTCTTTTTATGTCCAAAAAGAAAAAGACGATTTTAGTTTCCACCGTTGTGGTGGCGCTCGTTGTGGTTGTTTCTGTTTTTCTTTACCTTTCTCGTCCAGTGGAGGCAGCGGAGCCCAACACGACTCTTCAGATAGACAAAGGCGCGGTTTTGGTTAATGGCAAGCAGGCGACGAGTGGGCAAAGATTGTCTCAAAACGATACGGTCAAAACAGAAAAAGATTCGCAAGCGACCATCAACTTCTTTGACAAATCAGCTTCACGACTGGACGCTAATACGGAGATTGTCTTGGCGACACTGACGAGTAGCAATAGCGGAGCTACTACCAATGTCGGTATCAAGGCCAAAGTGGGACATATTTGGTCTCGGGTGGTTAAACTAGTGGACAAAGAGTCGTCTTTTGAAGTAGAAACACCGACGACTGTGGCGACAGTCAGAGGGACGGCTTTTGACGCGCAAATCGGTGAAGACGGGAAAGAAAATCTTGTCGTTACCGAAAATGTTGTCTCGGCTACCATCAAAGATACAGAAAATATCGGCAAAGCCCTTGCCTCCACTGATTTGATTGAGGGTAATGAAACGAGTATTGATAGCAAAAATATGCCGAAACAGCCCAAGGACATGATGGGTATTGTTTCGGAAGTCACCAAGGAAAAAATGGCTTCTGCTTGGGTAAAGAAGAATAAAGAATCCGACAAGAAATTTGAAGAAGAAGTATCTCGGAAAGAAGAACAGATGATAGATGATATGGTCGGTATCGCTCCGGACTCGGCTTTTTATGGGCTGAAACAATTGGCGCAAAATACTCGGGTGGCGCTGGCCTTCAACGATAGCGCCAAGGCGGGACTGCAGGTGGCTTACGCTAATCAGAAATTGGCGGAAGCGAGCCAGATGATTACTGAAGGAAAAGGCGAGATTGCCAAAAAAGCGATGGCTGGTTACGCCAAGGGCTTAGAGAGGGCTTTGAGCAACATAGATCAGATGAAAAACAAGGGGCAGACGGAAGCCTATCAGAAAATATCGGAAAAAATTCAAGAACAAGTAATGGCGCAGAAAAATCTGGTCGCTACTTCTTTGTCTGACGATCCGACATACATCATCAAGCAAGCAATAGAAAGAGCGCAAATAAAAATGGCCGCCGATGGGGGGCAACAGGTCTCTCTCGGTTTGGAACAGGCCAAAGAACGTCTCAAAGAAGCCAAGAAATTGATGGAGGAAAACAAAGGCGATTTGGCCAAAAAAACATTGGAACAATACGGTCAAACATTTGAAGAGGCCAATAAAATTGCTCAAACAATGATGAAGCAAGGGGGAACAGACGCGGTCAAAGGTATGGCTGATGAAACGACGAGCAGAACCATGGAGGCCCAGCTTTTCATGAAGACGATGGAGGACCTCGCTCCGCCAGAGATGAAGGTCAAGATTATGGAGCAAAAAATCAAAGGCTTGGAACAGGCCAAGCAGATGATTGAGAAAAATACGGAAAAGATGCAGGAATTTCAACAAGAAATGATGAAAAATGGCGCCTCCACTATTCCGGCTGCGTATCTCGGTGGCGCGCCTGTTTGGGTGAAAGAGATGGAAACGCAGAGAGCGGAAATTAATAAGCAGATACAGGCTTCTTTGCCCAAGGGCGTGATATTGCCAGCAGGATTTATCATTCCTGATTTTGCTCCAGCTGGGAGTAGTCCCGCTACTACGCCTGTGAGGGGGGTTCCTGATATGGCCAAATTCATCCCGCAGAATTTCCAGTCTGTAGATATGTCAAAATTTACCAATATGCCCCCATCAGTCGTGGGCACGTCACCAAAATTTAATGAGACCGATCAAGGTAGGCAGACGCCCCCAACAGGCGTGGTGGTACCCAACACGCCTCCTCAAGGAGTAAAGCCCGGTCAGACGACACCTTTGCCGGGAACTATCCCCGGTTACTCTGGGACGGGGCAGACCCCGCCATCGTCTGGCACCGGTTCTACTGGCGCTGGTTATACTCCTCCGGCGACCAAGATACCGCCAGATAGTCTACCGGCAGATCCGGATTCTCCGACTGCGCCGACCTATGTACCTGTCTATGCTCCCAGTTATGATACGCCGATGGGTGGGCCTACTCCTTAGGCAGGGCAATAAATGAAATTTAGGACTTACACACTTAACCTTTCAGAGGTTCGACCTTAACTTCTGAACTTCTCCAAGGTCGAACCTCTAATTAACCAAGGTTGAACCTCGGATTAATTAGAAACTAAAATATGAGGAAAATCCTCCGTTCAAAATTTTTTACCTCCATGGTCATAGCGGTTGCGATGGGGATGCTGTTTTCGCTCTTGCAATGGCAAGGATTTCTTTCTTCGTGGCAGACGAAGATCACGGACAATTTCTTTTTGGAAAGCAAGCCCTCGCCAGAGATTGTGATCGCGGGCATTGATAGCGCGACTCTAGAGAAGCTCGGTCGTTGGCCGATCAGGAGGACATATTACGCGGAAGCTATTGAAAATTTAGAAAAAGCGGGAGTCAAAACTATTGGTATTGATATTTTGTTCTCCGAACCCTCTGTTGGCGATGACGATAAAGTACTCTCCGAAACATTAAAGAAATATGATAATGTCATTCAGCCAGTAATGGTGGAATTTGCCACTAAGCAGAAAAAGGGCGTCTATCCCCAAGCCTCCAAAACTATCGTTCCCTTGGTGGGAGAAAGCTTTTCGCTTGGTAGCGGTCAATATGGCCATGTCAATATCTCGCCAGATCAAGACAAAATAACCAGAAGGGTGCCTCTGTGGGTTAGGAACGGGAATGATACGCTCGCCAGTTTTGATTTACAGGTTCTCAAAAATTACAACTCCGCTCGTTTTGATGTTTTCAGACCTCCGACTGATACGGAAGGTAAAATGCGCATTAATTTCGCCGGCAGTCCGGGGACTTTTCCTCTCCTTTCTTTCGCTGATATAGTTTCTGGTAATTTTGATGCCAGCAAAGTCAAAGACAAAATGGTTCTCTTCGGTATTACCGATGTGGGTATTCCTGATATGCAACCCACGCCCACCTCTTCGGCGCAACCGATGTTTGGTGTAGAAATTCACGCTAATATTATCCATACTATTTTGACCGGTCAGTTCCTCACAGAAGAAAAACAGTCATCAGCCTTGGCGACCATTTGGATTTTTGTTTTATTGCTCGGCCTTTTAGTGCCTCTCCTCCGACCCTTTGTTTCCTTGACTCTGGCTCTGGGCGGCTCTTTCCTCTATATCATAATGGCGACAGGGCTCTTTGAATTTGAGGGATTGATAATTTCTGTCGTTTGGCCAGTGCTCTCTATCCTCTTCACTTATCTCGCGATTATTCTTTATCGCGCTATCTTTGAGGAAAGGAAGGCCAAGGAAATCAAAGGCGCTTTTGGTAAATATGTCTCTTCGGCTGTCCTCCAAGATATTTTGGGGCATCCAGAAAAATTACAACTTGGAGGCGAAAAAAGAGAAATGACGGTGATGTTTTCTGACATTCGTGGGTTCACTACTTTGTCAGAAAAATTAAAGCCAGAGGAATTGGTCCGTCTCTTGAACGCCTATCTAGACGCGATGACCAAGATAGTTTTGGCCAATGGCGGAGTGCTAGACAAATATATTGGCGACGCTATTATGGCCTTCTGGAATGCGCCGATAGACCAAAAAAATCATGAAATTTTGGCTTGCAAAACTGCGCTGGAAATGACCAAATCTTTGGCCAAATTCAATGAAGAATTCACCCGACCGCAACAATTGCCAGAAATCAAGATTGGCGTAGGTATTAATACCGGCGAAATGATCGCTGGCAATATGGGGTCATCGCTCCGTTTTGATTACACCGTTATCGGCGACGCGGTCAATCTCTCCTCGCGATTGGAGGGAACGAACAAAGAATACGGGACAGAGATTATAATTTCGGAAAGTGTTTATGGCCAAGTGAAAAGCGAATTTGTCTGTCGTCAGCTGGATCTTATCCGCGTCAAAGGGAAAGTCGAGCCGATTATGATTTACGAAGTTTTGGGAGAAAAGGGTGAGGATTTCGCTTTCATCCAGCCGTTTGAAGCGGGCCTTACGCTCTATCGTAATAACGATTTTGCTTTGGCTATCAAAAAATTTGAAGAAGTTTTGAAAATAAAGCCAGAAGACGCGCCGGCCAAACTTTTGCTCTCTCGTTGTGGCGAATACATCAAAAATCCGCCCTCTCCTGATTGGGGCGGAGTGTATGACAGGAGTAGTAAGTGAAATTTCTAATTGACCTAATTTCTAATTTCTAAAAAAGTTCAAAATGAAATCTTAAGACTCGAAGTTTTTAACTCTCAGTTCTTTTCTGTTCGCGGTCAAGGTCGCGCTTCTTCAACGCTTCGCGTTTGTCCCATTTTTGCTTGTGGCGGGCGAGGGCTATCTCGAGCTTCACGAAACCATTTTTTAAGTGGATATTGAGAGGCACGACGGTAGCCTTTTTTTGTTCGATCAATCCGGCGAAACGTTCAATTTCTTTTTTGTGGGCTAGAAGTTTGCGGTTTCTGACCGGCTCATAGGTTTTTTGGTTCGCTGGTTTATACGTGCCGATATGCATATTTTTTATCACCAATTCACCGTTTTCAATGATCACAAAACTACCCTTCAGATTCACTGAACCGGCTTTCACCGACTTGACTTCCGCGCCGGTCAATTTGATCCCGGCCTCCAATTTTTCCGAGAGGTGGTAATCGTGGAGAGCCTTTTTGTTGGTGGAGATTATTTTGGACATACTACGAACTTACGAACTAATACAAGCATACGAATAATATGCTACGGATACTAATGAGTGTTGCTTAACTTTGACCTTATTGTATATATATCACACCAGACATTCACCGCCAAGATGTCCGACATCAAAGGATGCCCAGATGTCGGACATCAGAATACGCATCGACTGATAGAAATAACCTGTTATTGTACGGTAAGGAAGGTAATTTATTTCATTTTATAAAGCAAAGTTAAGCAACACTCATGGATATTATATCAAAAAACCGCCTCTTTTTTAAAGATCGGCGGTCTTTTGATTAGTTTTGAGCTAATTAGGCCACAGCTGGGTCGCCTTCGGTGGCTTCTACGGCCGGCTCTGCTGTCTCTCCTTCTGCAGGAGTGGCAGGAGCTTCGGTGGCCGGAGTGTCCATACCGGAATCCAAGGTAGGATCGGCAGGAGCGGTAGTGGCATCGGTAGCCATAGCATCAGCCGGAGTGGCTGGAGCTGGCGCTTGAGTATCACTACTCTGTACCAAATCATCAGCTGGCACAACTGGGTTCATGTCGTCTGACATAAAAAAAGTTCCTTTCTTAGGAGCTAGTAATAATACTGCTAATATAGCATAATTTCAAAATCGTGTCAAATTTTTCCTGATTTAGCATGATTAGGACTGACGCACCCAACCTTTTCCGCCAAGATGTCCGACATCTGGGCATCCTTTGATGTCGGACATCAGAATACGCATCGACTAATAGAAAACACCTGCTATGATATGGTCATTAAATGACGAGAACAGAGCGTCAGTCCTAATGATGATTGATTTTGGGGAAAAGATTTGTGCTATAATCTTGGGATGCTCGCTGCCTCTCACTTCATTATCGGCTCGGCCGTCGGCCGAATGTCTGGCCATCCGCTTCTCGCGGCTTTTTTAGGTTTTGCGACCCATTTCCTCGCCGATATGGTGCCTCACTGGGATCTGGGCTATGGTTTTCGGAAAAATTTGCGTTCGTATATCTTGGTGGCGATCGATCTGGTCGTTGGCTTGGCGGTAATTATCGCTATCGGTTATTTTCGCGGTTTTGACCGAACGCTTTTCCTTAATGTTTTAATCGGCGGATTTTTTGGATTAGTGCCAGACTTTATTGGTTTTGGCGCGAAAATTCTCAAAATCAAGCCTCTGGAATGGTATGTGCGTTATCACGAAAAATTGCATTGGTTTATCAAAGAAGAAAGGCCACCACTCGAGGAATTCAGAACTTTGCCCGTAACGAAAAGAAGTTTTTTCTTCGGTCTCCTCTGGCAGGGGTTGATTGCTCTTGGTTCTCTGTATATTCTTTGGCTCTAAATTCCCGATCCGAGGTTCGACCTTAAATAGCCAATTCTTCAAGGTCGAACCTCAAATTAATTTTCTCTGGTTCTAAACATTGACTTTGTCCCGAGAATTCGCTAAACTAGTACTAGATTAGTATTAGTTTATTTTCGTTGTAGCCACGACATGTCGTGTCTCTACGGTGAATTTTTCGGGAGGCTCGATGATTACTTTTAGCAAAGCGGAAGATTACGCGGTGGTGCTGATGGCCACTCTCGCCTTCTACTACGAAGGCGAGAGTTGGGTTTCTTTGCGTGATGTGGCGGATGGCCAGCATCTCCCCTATCTTTTTTTGAACAAAATCGCCACCAATCTAAAGAAGGCGGGACTTTTGGAATCCAAAGAGGGCGTGGGCGGTGGTTATCGGCTAAAAAAAGATCCGAAGAAAATAACGCTGGCCGAAATAGTCCGCGCGGTTTCAGTCAAAAATATCTCTTCCTGCATTTCCGGCCACCAATGCGCCAATGAAGGGATTTGCCCCGCGCAAACTATCTGGACGAAGATTGAGAAGATCTTGGGAGACAGTCTTGCTAAGATTACTTTGAATGAGGTTATCAGGGAATATTACAAAAAAGCTAAAAATCCTAAACTGTAGAATTATTGAGTGTTATTGGCGTTTATGCAAAATATTTATGACTAGATATCCGACCTCAAAGGATGCCCAGAGGTCGGATATCGGCTAGGGGGATTTTATGCAAAAGATCTACTTAGATTACAACGCTACTTCTCCACTACGACCAGAGGCTCTTGACGCTATGAGACCTTATTTTTCTGATATCTTTGGCAACCCTTCCAGCCTTCATTCTTTTGGCTTTGAGGCGAAAGGGGCGCTGGAAGAAGCGCGGGGCAATATGGCTCGGATTTTGGGCGCGGAATTGCCGGGCGAAATCATTTTTGCCAGTAGCGGGACGGAAGCGAACAATCTGGCGCTCAAAGGTTTCGCTGGACAATTTCAGGGTGGACAAATTATCACTTCGGCTATTGAGCATCATTCAATCGTCAATACTTGCAGAGAATTGGAAAAGAAAGGTTTCCAAGTAATTTATCTCAAGCCTTCGCCGGAAGGAATAATTTCACTCGAAGATTTGGAGGGGGCAATCAACGAGCAAACGGTTTTGGTCAGCATTATGCATGCCAATAACGAGATCGGCTCTATCCAGCCCATTAAAGAAATCGGTGAGATTTGCCGAAAAAGAAAAATAGTTTTTCATACCGACGCGACGCAGACGGTGGGAAAACTGCCAATAAATGTTCGGGAATTCAATATCGGTATGCTCTCGCTTTCCGCGCACAAATTTGGCGGACCGAAGGGAGCGGGGGCGCTCTATGTTCGCAAAGATATCGCGCTTATGTCACTTCTCCACGGCGGGAGTCAGGAAAGAGGCAGGAGGGCGGGAACGGAAAATACGGCCAGCATCGTCGGGATGAGTCGGGCTCTGGAATTGTCTTGTGGCGAGATGAAAAAAAATCAGGAAAATTGGCAAAAATTGCGAGAAAAATTGGCCGGTGAAATAGTAGAAAAAATCGCCAAAGTAAAAATCAACGGCGGAGAAAATCCCTTACCTAATACTTTGAGCGTGAGTTTCGCCGGTGTGTCCGGGGAAAGTCTGGCTTTGTCTTTAGACGCCAAGGGGATAGCGGTGGCGACCGGTAGCGCTTGCGATTCTTCGGATCTTGAGCCATCGCATGTTCTCTTATCCCTAGGATTCTCCACAGAGGAGGCGCATTCCACTATTCGTTTTTCTTTCGGTGAACAAACGACCGAAGAAGATATAGAATATGTTCTGGCAATCTTGCCGGAAGCGGTGGGGAAGCTAAGATTGTAATTGAGGTAGAGACAGAGCATGCTCTGTCTCTACTGATAAATAAAGAGCGCAATTCGTTCTTGTCAAGAAAAAGAATTGGTTTATAATAAAGACGAACCAACTTTTGTGTGTTTTTTGTTGTGTATAACTTTGCTTAATCTCTCCAAGCAATGAATCTTTTTGAAAAGCATCTCCGCAAACTGGAAGTAGAGCTAACCGCCTTTGTTATGGTGGCTGTTCTGATTGCCGGTGGAGCGGGCGGGATTTTCTTGACTCAAGCGGCGCTGACTGACACGACCCAACTTTCTCAAACCATCAATGCTGGGACTCTGGCGACCGAGATTCGCGACGCTTCCCGCGCGACCGTGGCGAGTCCGGCGGTGGCGATGAGCGCGGTGACGGCGGGATTTGATTGTTTGACCGCGGGCAATAGGCCAACTGGGACATTGGGCACTAATACGGAACGGGTCTATATTGACAATCCGGACGCGGCCGACGGTGGCTGGGTGCTGACTATCGCCGGATCGGCCACGACAGCCGTCTGGACCGATGGCGGATCCAATACTTACGATTTCAATGATGCGGGTAGCTCTGGCTGTACTGACGGCGCGGATGCCGGTGATGCCGTGGGCGGGCAGATGACTATTGATCCATCGGGCGAGACCATCAACGAAGATTATTCCGGTTCGGATGTGACGACCGGTCTGACCAAGGGTGGTTCTTCGGCTTTCGTCGAAGGCACGACCAATTCTATCACTTTACTAACGGCGGCGGCCGGCGCCCTGGATGTCTGGCGCGGTTATCTGACGGGCATTGCTGTTTACAATACTATTCCGGCAGAACAAGTGGCGGCTTCGTATACCCTGACTTTGACGGTCACTTTGGTGGCGAGCTGATTTTTTACTACACACTTACGAACCTATACGAACATACGAACAAAATTTAATGAATGTGAGACCTAAACAATGACTACAAAAACAAAAATACAATTAGCGACTGGTCTGGCTCTGGCTATTTTTAGCCTCTCTTTGAGTTTGCCAGCTTTGGCTATTGAATACGGTGGGATTGGTGGCCGGCCAGCTTATCCGCGAGGGGATAATCCCAGGTCGCAGAGCATCTTCATCCACAATAATGTGCAAACCGGCAGTGTCGTCAACGAAGGCATCAAAGTACTCAACAATACCGCCGAGACAAAAAGTATGGTAGTTTACGCCACCGATTCGGTCGTGGCTTCGGGAGGCAATTTCGCTTGCGCGCAGAAAGCCGATGGCAACAAAAATGTCGGTAATTGGATCAAATTGGCCAAAGACGAGGTGATGCTAGCCTCGATGAGCAACGAAGTAATCCCTTTCGCTATCAATATTCCCGCGACCGCTGACGTGGGGGAACATTCCGGTTGTATTGTGATCCAAGAAAAAAGTCCTAGCGCCGATGTCAAAGCCGGCATCAGCGGAGTGAGTCTTTCTTTCAGAACCGGCATCAGGGTCTCTCTGACTGTCCCAGGAGATCTCAAAAAAGAGCTGAAAATCAAAGATTTTTCCGTGAAAAAAAATGAGAATAGCAGTGTTGGTGGCTATGTTCTCACTCCCACCATCCAAAATCTTGGCAATACGGCGGTGGACGCGGACACAAAGGTTTCCCCCAGATATTTTTTCGGTCGCGCCCTGCGCGATGCTTCCGGCAAGATTCTTACTTTCGGTGGCGCCAGTCCGGTTCTGCGCGGACAGGACGCTTCCCGTAATTATGAGCTGACGCGCGACCATCTCTTCTGGGGCGGTTGGTATCGAGTGGGACTAACGGTGGATTACAACGCCGATCCCAATGTGGACGAGAATTCTTCGCAGGACGTCGTCTTGACCCATTTGGCGGGGCCGACTCTGACGATTTTTGCTTTTCCTCAGCCGGTGGCGCTTATTATAGAAATTGTGGTTTTGCTGATTATTCTGCTCCTGCTTTATCTTTTCATCATCAAATGGAAGAGGAAGAATTGGATTAAAAATAATTGGATTGAACACAAAGTGAAATCCGGCGACAGCGTGGAACATCTGGTGGAGCATTACCATGTTGCGTGGAAGCTTTTTGTCAAAACCAACCACTTGAGGCCCCCGTATACTTTGAAGGTGGGCGAGGTGGTCAAAGTCCCACCAGCGCCGGAAGGGAAGGCTAAAAAAGTAAAAAAATAGGTAATTTCCCGAGGTTCAACCTTAGCTTCGAAACTTCTCCAAGGTTGAACCTCTCGAAAAAATTGAAGATGAGAATTTTGTAGAGACACGATGTATCGTGTCTCTACTTTTGATTGGGGAAAAAGTCTCTTTTTCCCCTCTTCTAAACCTCACCGCTATCCTGTAAAATGAGGTTATGGTTCGCAAGAAAAGCGGGCAACAATTGGCGTACGCGCGATTTCATCCTATTCACCACTTGGAAAATGTCTTGAAAAAGTGGCGTTTTGGGTTATATTTTTTACTTTTTTCAACTTTTCTTTTCAGTTTAGTCAATCTGGCCGGACAAATCAAAACACAGGCTGATGCGGATAATTTTTATCCCGAGATTTGTTACGGTCTGCTTGATAGCGCTAAAGCGCAGGGAAGGCCAGATTTGGATTCGGGAGCGTCATTTTCTGATTTTGATACCGAGAATTCCTCGGCTCTGCAATTGCCCGAGAGCGAACTTTCTTGCGCGAGATTTTCTACCGATACCAAGCGCCCAAAAAGGATTTTGAAAGTAAAAAGCGCCAATTTGCATCTATCTTGGGCTTTGCGGGAAAATATTGTGGCGAGCTTTGATTCTTCAGTCGCAACCCCTCCCGTCGAAAAAAGTAATTCCAGTGGTTCCATTGAAGAACCGGTTATCGCTCCTGACCTAGAACCAGAACAAACTTCGCTTTTCTCTATCCCAAAGGTTTACGCGGAAGATGAAATTTCTGACGAAAATATGGTTGCTCCGACTGAAAGTCAAGGCGCAGAAAATTTTGTTGAAGAGAATGCCTCGGATGAAATAGCAGGCGAAGTAGCTCCCGTCGTAGGGGCGATTGATGAATCGCTCGTGCAGGACATTTCTATCGCAGAGGCGATTCATGAATCGCCCCTACAGGACATCATTAGTCTCAAATACTCTCTGGACGGGAAAATGTGGCAAGAAATGGGTCGATTCAACAAAGAAAATTTGCCTCACGATTTTTCTCTGCCACTGGCCTTTTCTACCGATCTGGCCAACTTGCGCCTCTCTATTGTCACCCTCCCCGCTTGGCCAGAATCTGACGGGCTTTTTGTGGACGGAATGAGCATCTTCGTTGATTTCGAACCGCCTTTGTCGGATGAGGAGATAGGGGCTTTGCCGAAGGTGGAAGTTGCGGGTGAGGCGCTTTTTGAAAATACCAAATCTGATTTTCGCGCCGATGAGGATGTGGAGTTTGAGATTAAAAATCAGAGCTCAAGCTCAATATCACCGAGCGCTTTTAATGCAGAAGTAGAGACACGGCATGCCGTATCTCTACGAATACCGATAGCGCAGGCCGAGGAGATTACCGCCGGCGCAGTGCAAGTTTTGATCGCTGAAGTTTACGACCCTATCGGCAACACGGGAACGATAACGCCCTTGGTGCAAGAAACAGGCGGAGTGACGAAAATCATCATCAACAAACCTTCCGGCTCCTTTCGCCCCGGAAAATATCGCCTCCATGTGGAAGCGTTGGATTTGGCCACTTCGCAAGTTTTAATTTCCGATCAGAATTTTACTTGGGGAGTTTTGGCCATTAACTTGAATAAATCCGTTTATCTGCCTTTTGAAAATACTTATCTGCAAATAGCGACTCTAGACGACAGGGGTTCGACGATTTGCGATGCCAATTTGCGATTGGAGATTACCGATCCTGATAATGTCGTAACCACTCTGACCACCGCTTCTGGGCTGATTTCTTACAGTGGGCAATGCGACAAAAACAATGTGACGGATATCCCTGATTATTTTGCCTATTACACGACGGGCAGTCTCGGCGCTTACCAGATGACGCTGACCAATCTGGACAATCTCTACGCTATTACCGATAGTTTTGAGACCAGAAACTATGCGCCACTAACGATCGAGAGAATTTCCGCCACTCGTATCAATCCTTTCAAGGCTAATTATCGGATGGTTTTTGAAATCCGCGCCAACGAGGCTTTCGCTGGGGCTTTTTCGGAACAGGTTCCCGATTCTTTTCTCATTGTTGATCCGGCTATCAATGGCGATACGCCGTATGATTCTTTAATAACTTCTGGCGACAAAAAGATTATTTCTTGGAATCTGGCTCTTCCTCGCAACAAAAAAGCCACCATTATTTATACTTATGATTCGCCTGATGTTTCGCCACAATTATATTTGGTTGGGCCAGCTAGCGCGGGAACGCTTTTCACTGAGAGTAGGTCATGGCAGATTGCTTCCGACGCGGCTTGTTCGTCCAACGCTGATGGGAACTGGAGTTCAGGCTCTACTTGGTCGGGATGCTCTGGCACCGGCGGTATCCCCGGAACCGCTGACGATGTGACAATCCTTAACGGACACAATATCACGTTGGATGCCAGCGCGACTATTACGAGTTTGACGATAACCGGCACGAGCACCAGCACTGATTTGACGCACAATTCGGGGATAGATCTGGCGGTGAGCGGTGCCGTCACTATCAACCAACCGACTGCCACTTCTGGCGCCAACCGTCTTAACGCGTGGAATATCAACGCGGGGACTGCTACGGTGACAGGACTGATCACCTTCGCGGGGACGGGCACTAACAGCAGAATGCTTTCGAAAATAGTGACGACGACAGGGACGCTGAACGCCAATGGTGGCATTACCTTCGCGGGAACGACGGCGACTTTGAAAACCATTGATATGTCCGGCGGGGCGGGGACTCTCAATATGAAAGGCGTACTAACGGGTTCTGCTAACGCCACCTTGACGGCCGGCACTACCAGCACTTTCAATTACAACGACAGTTCCGCGGCGCAAACTTGGCGGGCTTTTGGCGCGGGGGGCTACAAACTTCTTAATTTCAACAATACGCACGCGAGCGGAGTGACGCTGGGGGCGGCCATATCGGCGACTAATGTGACGGGCAATATCATTATCGGGAGCGGACTTTTTTCTACCGGCGGATATAATATGGTGGGAACGGGATCCAGCACTGTCACTCTTTCCAACGGGGCGCAATTTGAC
>CAYHEQ010000004.1:0-42253 GCA_964355795.1 uncultured Candidatus Saccharibacteria bacterium | reverse complement strand
CCGTGTTATCTGATGTCGCGACCGGAGCCGAAGGCGAAGGAGCGACGAAGAGAACACGGAATTATTTCCGAAGCCGTTATCTGGAAATCAGAGCGACTGAAGCCGTGTCCGTAGCGAGAGCGAAGGACGAGGCGAGGGCGCGATTTCCAGATAATGTTTCGGTATATCTGATGTCTAGGCTCGCTACAAAATTAAGTTGATATAGGAAGAGCATAGATATGGGCGCAGGTTTGCGACTTAGCAAACCGTAGCCAGATATACCGTGTTATCGGATGTCTTGCTCTTTTAGGCGTTAGCCTGCTGGCGACTTAGCCAGCAAAACGAATACTTTTGGGAAGCGGGGAGACGGAAGCGGTCTCCCCCTAGTTTGAAACGATTGCTTTTCATGCGGCGCACTGGAACTTGGAAACGTGAGCTCCGGGTTCTCGTCCGTGTGTCAGTTTCAGGTAAAGCATTGCTCTCCCACATGGCCACAGGCCTATCCATGATATTTCGTAATGGCCTGGTCCATCAAGAAACCGCTGAAGAAAATCGTGGTGTTTTTTCGACAAGTATCCTTCCTCTTCGTCACCTTCCTTTGGAGGCAAAAGTGTTACTTTGTCTCCGGGGCGAACCACGATTTTTCCGCCCTTTCCATCACTGACATAAACTTCATTCTGTTTTTCAATCGACACTTTAGAACCCTCCTTATATTTGGTGTTGTAGAGCTTCCCAAAAGTATTCGTTTTAAAAGAGCAATATATCCGATAACTCGTCTTTATGCGAAGATATTTCGCATAAAGATGGTATGTCGGGTATTATAGGTAATCGTCATCCCATGCGAGCAGGGACTCTGTCCTGACATTTTGATATTACCCACAATCTAGTATAATAGATTCTAGCCAGTAAAGCTATAATCTATGCCCAAGAAGAAAAGATTTCTCTTAATTGATTCCAACGCCCTTGTCCATCGGGCGTATCACGCGATACCCAATCTGCGCACTAGAGATGGTCAATTTTAGGCGAATTTTAATCGGGGCAGATTTATTTATATAGCTGGCTGTGAGTGCCGATGGCGATGAAAAAAATAGTTTGTTGCTCATTTATCTCTTGAAAAATAGCCCTCCAGTCACCAGTAATATTTATGCTCCAACAACCCGAATATTGACCATGGAGCTTGTGCAGTCCCAGTAGAGGACTGTTTTTGTTGGTCATTAATAACTCTAATCTTCTATCAAAAGACCAGCGGATTTGTGGATCTGCTTTATCGTATTGTTTGACAAACTTCTTATCAAATCTGATTAGCGGCATATTTTGCCGTTTTGGAACTTTTTGTTTTTGCTATTGAGCCAAGAAATAGCGTTTTTGGCGTTGGAAAAAGCGGGAGAAATATCACCATCTCGGAGGTTTCTTCTGGATTCTTTTATCGCGCCAAGGAGCATCTTTGAGGGTCGCGATTCATCTTGGTGGGCAGTAACAAGCAACTCCTTTTTCACGATAAACTCTCTCAAATAAAGATTCATCACATCAGAGAGGGTGAGCCCCATTTGTCCCGCGATCTTCTGCGCCTCTGTCTTGATCTTTTTGTCGGTCTTGAAATTAATGACGGCATTCATAGTCTTGGAATTAGTATTATTTGACATTTGAGCTTTGGCATTTGGATTTTGTCATATATATACATTGTATATGCAATGCATATACGCGTCAAGAGACATCCTTTGCCTGTCAGATGTAGCCTGCCTGCGCAGGCAGGCATCCGACTAGCATAGAATACGATGGAGCAAATTTTTTAACTATTATTAAAATGGCAAATCATCTTCCGTTCTAATTCTAAACAATTTGAAAAGAACCCAACTAAAAAGCAACTCTAATCCGTGAACGGAATAAGCAACAATACCCAAAACGAAAAGTCCAAATATTAATCCTATTGGGAAATATCCAAAAGCCGGAATATGTTCACCTGAATAAATGAACACTTTATACCCAAAATACAGACCAATAACTACGGCAGATATATCCCAAAATAATTTCCAAACTTGTTTCATATTGATTTGCTTAATTGATAGAAAAAAAATTTGCTCTTTCGTATAATGTTTCGGTATATCTGATGTTTCTGGCTCGATTCAATATTAAATGTAGAAAAGAGCCTGAAATATGGGTCGAAGAAATATGACAAACAATAAATATTAAATACGTCATATTTCTGAGCCAGATATACCGTGTTCTGCGACCCGAAGGGCTTGAGTCGAGTTTGAATTATTTCCTTTTAAGCAATTTATTTTTTACGATTCTTATTAGATAAGTATACCGATTTGCCTGTAAAAGCTCAAGGTGAAGCCCCTCCTTTTTGCATAAATCAGAAAGAAAATCTATATTGAAGTTGATCCAGGCAAATTCTGGCCCAACTTTTTTCTTCCATATAGGTGTTAGTTTTCTGACAAAGTATTTTTGGTTGTTTAACTGTTTTGATACGGCCAGAATTTGACCATCATCTTTCAATATAGATGAAACTTTTTTCAATAATTTCTTTGTCTTATCTACAGAACCGCCAAGGCCGAGATTGTTCTCGAGAAAAGTAATAGTATCGTATTTTTTCTTTGGTTTAAAAGTAAAAATATCCGCAACAATACAATCTTTTCGGCCAGCCATTTTAGCCACATCGGTGACATTTTTGGATATATCAATACCAAGAACTTTTCCACGCTTAGATAGCAGAGCAGTATAATTGCTCGTAGCACAGCCAA
The DNA here is from genome assembly GCA_964355795.1 of uncultured Candidatus Saccharibacteria bacterium. Classification (GTDB taxonomy): domain Bacteria; phylum Patescibacteriota; class JACPGU01; order JACPGU01; family JACPGU01; genus CAYHEQ01. The sequence continues at coordinate 39,530 of CAYHEQ010000004.1, read as the reverse complement.
CGTCCAAAATGTCGCCATAAGACAAAGAAATTAATTTTCTTTCTGATTTTGCTATTTGGGTGGCCTTTCTAAAATATCTTTTTAGGTGGTGTTCGTATATTTCGCCGGAAGGCATTTTAAAATAAAATTTTTCTCGGCCACCCAAAAAATATGATAAAAGGGCTTCACCGAAAAACTCCATTGATTGTTTTGTTGCCATAAGTAAAAAATAATTGCGTTTATATAGATATAATTCAAACTCGATTTTGCAGAACTCGTCTTTATGTGAAGATATCTCGCATAAAGATTATGTGTTGAGTGTTTTTGTGCTAGTCGGATGCTACATCCGACATTTTGATATTCTTCACAATCTAGTATAATAGATTATAGCAACTAATGCCATAATCTATCCACCCTTCGCAATATAGATTTGTGTTTAAGCGAGGCATGTGTTGAGAAAAATATTTAGAAATAACCCAGTGTTGGTCTCGAAATCTGCTTCGGGGGATTCCGCTTCGCTCCCTTCCGACGCTACGGTCGGAACAGGCAAGGTCGCGATTTCCTACGAAACCTCTCGTGATTACACTCGAGGAGCTTCATGACCAAGAAAAAAAAATTCCTTTTAATTGACTCCAACGCTCTTGTCCATCGCTCGTATCACGCTATCCCTAATTTGCGGACGAAGGACGGGAAATCAATAGGGGCGGTATACGGGTTCACGGCCACTTTGCTGAAGGCCATTGAAGATGTCGGGCCGGATTATATCACGGCGACTTTTGATATGGCGGGACCGACTTTTCGGCACGAAGAGTACAAAGAATACAAGGCGACGCGGGTCAAAGCGCCAGATGAACTTTACGAGCAGATCCCGATGACCAAAGAGGTGCTGACCTCGCTTAATGTGCCGATATTTGAATTGCAAGGATACGAGGCTGATGACCTCATTGGGACGCTCTGTCACAAAATAGATGGTAAAAATCTTGGTGTGGATACTTATATCGTTACTGGCGATATGGACACCTTGCAACTGGTGGACAAAAATACTTTTGTCTATACTTTGAAAAAAGGCATCAAGGACACCATTATTTATGATGAAAAAGGAGTGGTAGAAAAAATGGGGCTAACGCCTTCGCAAGTCGTGGACTACAAAGCCCTGCGAGGCGACGCGTCGGATAATATTCCTGGTGTGAAGGGCATTGGCGAGAAGACCGCTACCGATTTGTTGCAGAAATATAAGACGCTGGATGGGGTCTACTCTGCGATTGATTCGGGAAAATTCGCGATGTCTGATAGTATTCGCGACAAATTAGCGATAGACAAAGGCAACGCTTACCTATCGCAGAAATTGGCGACCATCAATCTCAACGCGCCGATCAAATTGGACCTGCCAGCCTGTGTCTTGCATGATGTGGATTTCAAAAACGCCACCGCTATTTTCCAAAAATACGAATTCCGCTCGCTGATGCCGAGGTTGTTGAAGCTGATGGGCAAGAAGCCAGTAGAGGGTGAGCAGACATTGTTTGATTCCGTAGGGGCAGATAATAATCTGCCCAGAAAGAAGGCAGGTAATCACCTGCCTCTACGAAACCACAAATACAAACTCGTTAATGACCAGAAATCTTTCGGCGAGTTTCTGAAAGAATTGAAAAAGCAAAAGGAGTTCGCCATTGATACCGAGACCTCGGACTTGGGGGCACTCAATTCGGAGTTGGTGGGGCTGTCGTTTTCTTGGAAGTTGGGCGAGGGGTATTATATCCCGGTGGGGCATACGGTGGGCCAACAGTTGCCGAAGAAATTGGTCATGGAAACGCTCCGACTCATTCTTGAAGACGAAAAGATAAGGAAGATTGGCCAAAATATAAAATATGATCTATTGGCTATCCGCAAAGCGGGTGTAAAAATGGCAGGTATCTATTTTGACACGATGTTGGCATCATATTGTCTTGACCCTGTTCGTCGAGGTCATTCTTTGGACAATCTGGCTTTCATAGAATTCGGGCACCAGATGATTCCGATTTCACAATTGATTGGCACAGGCGCCAAACAAAAATCTTTTGCCGACACCGATATCAATGAGGCGACCCAATACGCCACCGAGGACGCGGATTTTACTTGGCGACTGTACGAATTGTTGAAGAAGAGATTGACGGGAAAAATCAGCGATGTCTTTTATGATGTGGAAATGCCTCTCTTGCGAGTCCTGTCTGATATGGAGTGGCACGGGGTGCGGATTGACGCGGAAAAACTTCACAAGATATCGCGGATAGTTGCGGAGAAAATCAAAGAGCTGGAAAAAAAGATTCATAAACTCGCGGGGTCGGATTTCAATATCGCTTCTCCCTCGCAGATGGCGGAAGTTTTGTTCCAAAAATTAAAAATCTCGTCAGAATTGATTAAAAAAAATAAAACCGGTCTTTCTACCGCCGCCGGAGAGCTGGAAAAATTAAAAGGCGCCCACCCTATCATTGAGCCTATTTTGGCATATCGGGAGCTTTCCAAATTACAAAATACTTATCTGGAGGCGCTACCCAAAGCAGTCAATCCCATGGATGGGCGGATTCATACTAATTTCAGTCAGACCATCGCAGCGACGGGACGGCTGTCTTCTACCGACCCCAACCTACAAAATATTCCGGCCTCCGCCGAATGGGGGCAACAAATCCGTGGGGCTTTTGTCGCCGAAAAAGGGCAAACGCTGATGGTTTTTGACTATTCGCAAATCGAGCTACGGGTTGCCGCGCATTTATCGGGGGATAGGAAAATGTTGCAAGCGTTCAAAGACGGGCGCGATATTCATACCGAGACCGCCATGGCCGTCTTTCATGTTGAGGCAGACAAGGTGACAAAAGACCAGAGACGGATGGCCAAAGTGGTCAATTTCGGCATCCTCTACGGCATGAGCGCCTATGGGTTGGCTCAATCCATTGATGTCGATCCAAAGGAGGCCAAAGAATTCATTGATCAATACTTTGAAAATTTTTCTGGCGTCAGAGATTATCTTAGCGAGACGATTGAATTTGCCAAAGAACACGGCTATGTCCAGACCTTGCTGGGACGGCGTCGTCCCACTCCCGATATCAATTCGCCCAATATGCAAATCCGCAAATCGGCCGAGCGAATGGCTATCAATATGCCGATTCAAGGCACCGCCGCGGACATTATCAAACTGGCGATGATAGAAATTGACCGGCAGATTTTGTCCAAAAATCCCGAAGTGAAAATGATTCTGCAAGTGCATGACGAACTGGTTTTCGAAATCCCCGTAGAGACAGAGCGCGCTCTGTCTGAAAAAATTAAGAAAATCATGGAAAATGTTTTCCAGCTCAAATGTCCGATAATTGTTGATAGCGGGATGGGCAAAAATTGGCAAGAGGCGAAGTAGAGGTATAAGAAATTAAAAAAATAAGAAATTAAGAAATTAAGAAATTACAATTGCGATGGCGGGAAGAAGAAGGATTCAGACGCAACTTAAGAATTCAACTAAACGAGTAAAGAGGAGGTGTTACTGGTGCCGAATAATCTTCAAAAAGGAAGAGGACATTGGTATTGCCCTTTTTGTCGGCAGAGTGGCGAGGGTTGGATTGGCACGGCGACACATTGTCCCACCGAAAAGTGCGATAACGTAGTAGTGGCTATCAAACCAGCTGTAGAAGAAGGGGGGTCTTCGTTCTCGGGGATTTTTGATGGCCAATGGATGTGCCCTTGTGGCAATAAAGGACTGGGGATGATTGGCGAGGAATCCAGTTGTTATTCTTGCGGGAAGCCAATCTTTATTCAACCGCTGACGGAAAAAGCTCTTGTTTAACCAGCCCAACAGGGCCAAGAGTTTAATGGGCCGAAAATCGGCTTTTCTAAAAAACGGGTCAACCCCCGTTTTTTTATTCGCGATAATTCGAATTAATTAGCGAAAATTAGTGACCAAAATTAGTGCCCACATATCTTCACCACCAGTAAATCCAGCGCCAGTCTCTCCTCCATCTCGCCTGTTTTGATAGCCAGATCGGTGGCGGCAATCAGAGAGTAGATTTCCTTCAATCTTTCCATGGTGAAATGGTGAAGCTGTTGGCCGGCAAGCTTCAGTGGATAAGGATGTATTTTCAATTTCTCGGCCACTTCGTCAGAAGAGATTTTTTCTTCTCGCGCGATTTTAAGCGCCAAGAGGTTGCGAAATTGACCCGCGATAAGAGAGAGAATAATATAGGTTTCTTTGCCGGAATCAAAAATGTTTTTCAAAATTTTTTGCGCGGTTTTGAGATCTTTTCTCGCTAGCGCGCCCGTGAAATCAAAGATATTGGTATTCTCGTGCGCAATTGTCAGCTCTCGGACATCATCTGCTGTGATTTTTTTCTCCTCAAAACGATAGGCCATCAATTTGCCGATTTCGTTATAGATTTGCCGAGTGTTGCTCCCCGTCATGGTGGTTAGCGCTTTCAGAGCTTGTGGCTCAACAATATAGCCGGTTTCTTGGAATTTTACCGCCATCCAGGCATTCAATTTGAGTTCGTCCATAGCCTGATGATTTTTAATGTTTTCTTTTCTGAAATGTTTAAGCAGAGAATTTCGGCTATCCAGCTTCTCGTTTTCGTAGAAGAGGACGATGGTTGTTTCGGGGATTTCTCCGATTACTTTTTCAAATTTTTCTTTGTCTTCTTTCTTCCAAGCTCCCAAAAGTCCGTCCAAAACAATCAATCTTTTTTCTCCGAGGAAGGGAGAAGCTTTGATGCTATTGATCATTTCGCCAAAATCAAAGTTGCTCTCATCAAAATAGGACAGATTAAAATCTCCGTGTTTGCTCACGAAGATATTTTTCCATTCCGATAATTTTTGCGAAGAGAGGAAATCATCCTCACCGTGAAAAAGGTAGAGCATAGGTCGCATGTGTCCCATAGGGTCTATCGTAATTTATTCAAAATCCTAAACACTCTATACACCAAATACCACCCCCTCGACAGCACCACATCATAAGTCCCCGGGCGATCTATCTGCTTTCCGCCAAAACCTTTTTTGAAGCGGGTAATGCCCGCCCATTTTCGGCGCGGATTGTCGTCTGGAGCGATGCCAAAGAAGTCGTAATATTTTGACCCTTCTTTCTTCCCGTCGCGAATCGCTTCCCATTGCATGAGATAGGGCGCCATGACATTGCGTTCCTCGTCTGATGACGCGCCGTGGAGATAGGTGGTGGTGTTGCCAAATTTTGCTACGAGATTACCGGCGATGTATTTGTTCTCGTATCTGGCCAGATAGAGCTTCATTACGCCTGCGCGCCCCAGGGTTTCCAGCATTTTTTTGAAATACTCTTTGCTATGATTTCTGATGCGGTCTCTCTTGCTTGTTTCTTTGATGATGTCATAAAATACTTTGATATTCTCTGGGTTCGTGGTAGTTTCAATCTTCACGCCTTTTTTAGTCGCAAGATTGATGTTGTATCGCGTTTTCTGCTTGAGATTTTTCAACAATTCCTCTTCGCTGGCGGATAGATCCAGAACGAGAGTATTCTTCGGGTTGGTATCCCTCGTTTTTTTAATCTTGAATCTTGAATCCTGAATCTTAAATCTGTTTCTCGGCTCAACTCTTACGAAGATGGCCATTTCTTTCCGCGCCAACATCTTGGCTTTGAACAAAAAATCTCCCGTTAGTTCTTCCGGCCCCCAAGGGCAGGAAAGATAGCATTTGCCCTTCGGCAGAGGATTTTTGATCAAAAGCGCGTTTTCAATCCAAAAGACCTCTTTCCCAAGAGCTTTTTGGAACTCCCCCCAGTGTTTGGATTGTAGCAAATTATCCATAATGTCGCGGAATTACGCAGATGTTTACCTGCCTTTGCCGGCAGGCAGGCGCGGATTAACGCGGAAAATAATCTCATTCAGATTATAGCATTTTGGACGGAAAAGGGCTATAATATTCAAATATTAGCGTATATTAGGATAATAATTAGAATTAAGATTCGGATATGATTATTCTAGGCATTGAAACAAGTTGTGATGAGACGGCCGCTTCGGTGGTGGAGTTGCGCGCTCCTCAAAGAAGTCGTTCTTCGGCACCAGACGAAGTGCGACTTCAAAAAGGAGCACACGTTTTGTCATCTGTTATTGCCTCTCAAGTGGATATCCACGCTTTAACCGGCGGGGTGGTGCCAGAAGTGGCTTCTCGCGCTCATGTGGAGCAGATCATCTCTGTCATTGATAAGGCGTTCAAAGATGCCGAGGTGACACCTCGACAGATAGACGCTATCGCCGTTACCGCCTATCCAGGGCTGATTGGCTCGCTTCTGGTAGGCGTTAATACCGCCAAATCATTGGCGCTGGCGTGGGGGAAGCCCTTGATACCGGTGAATCATTTGGAGGGACACATCTACGCGAATTTTATCTCCGATAAAATTCGCGAAAACACAAATTACAAAACACAAAACACAAACAAATTACAAATCCAAAATTTCAACCTAAACGCAACCCCCTTCGAATTTCCAGCAATCATATTGCTGGTCTCTGGTGGGCATACCTCGCTTATTTTAATGAAAGACCATGGTCAATATCAGACGCTGGGCGAGACCTTGGATGACGCGGCGGGGGAGGCCTTTGATAAAGTGGCGAGGATTTTGGGGTTGGGATACCCCGGAGGACCGAGCGTCTCGCGATATGCGGATGAATACCGAAAAAAACTTCACAAAACACAAACTTCACAAAACACAAACAAATCTCAAATTCAAAATCCTAAACTCAACACTCAACACTCAACACTCAACACTGGCCTAACCTTCCCTCGTCCTATGCTAGACAGCAAGGACCTCAATTTTTCCTTTTCCGGTCTCAAAACTGCCGTTTTGTATGCTTGGCAACGCGAAAGTGGGGGTCGTTCCTCGGAGAGCGTAGCGGACGGAGGTGCGACCTCGGCTGAAGCGCGAAAAGGATCGTTCGCCTACGAATTTGAAGAAGCCGCCACTGATGTTTTGGTGGCGAAAACTATCCGCGCCGCGCAAAAATACAAAGCCAAGACCATCTCTATCGCCGGAGGCGTCGCCGCCAACAAACGTTTGCGCGAAAAAATGGCGATTACTCTAGGTGAGCTGAGATGTCCGTCATCTAGCGGGTTCGATGTCGGACATCCAAATCTCGTTCTACCCCCTCTCAAATACTGTGGCGACAACGCGACAATGGTCGCGACCTGCGCTTTGTTCCAATTAACCAAAAAACCAATTAAGCAATTAAGCAAAATGAATTTTGAGGTCGCGTCGAGCAAAAACCTGTGAGCATTATTTGTACAGCTTGTTATGCGTATTGACGGCTACGAAAATAACCGCATTTCTCGCGGTTTTTTTGTAAAGCGCGCGGAGGTCGCCACCGATATTGATACTGCGATAGCCCTGATATTTTCCCCTCAAAGGATGATTCCCTAAGATAAGCCCGAATTCGTCTTGAAAAAAGAGCGTGAGGCGTTCTTTGCACTTTTCTTTTTGTTTGGCGGAGAGCTTTTTGAAATCCTTTTCAAAGTTTTTGTGGTAGAGAACGATCATAGCGTGTCGAGATAGCCGAGAGCTTCATCGGCGGAAGAAAAAGCAGGAGAAAGCTTTTTGCCGAAAACGATATCTTTTTCAATAGGGCCTAAAAGCCGTTCCAATTCCGGGGTCATTTGCGGTACGGCGGAAATATATATCTCCCGTGTTTTAATGAAATTACGGAGCGAAGCATTGACAATGTCGCTCAAAGACAGACCCAAATCGCGCGCGATCTCTTGCGCGTTTTCTTTCACCACTTTGTCGGTCTTGATATTGATGACAGTTTTCATTAACCAAAGTATATACTATGGATTAGTAGTGTCAAGAAAGGTTGCTTATAAGTTGAGCCCCGAAGTAATTCCACCATATTCGCTCAATCAAGCCAAAAAGGTTGACAAGAAGCCCTGTGGTGGTATAATGTATCCACGCAGTAAAGCGAACCTTAAGAATTAAGGCGCTCGCCCCTTTCAGACCGATTGGGGCAAAAACGAAGGAGGTGCGTTATGAGCAAACCGACAAGTGGCGATCAGGCTTTCGATATGACGATTTTTATCATCAAAACCCTGAAGTCATGTAAGCTCACTCATGCGCAGGCGCAACAAGCTTTACGCGATAAGACGGTGGTGGAAGGTATGCTGAAAGCGGTATTGAAGGGGGAGCCCGTTTTTTATGAAGGAGGTAATCAGATAGCCCTCCCCCCTGGCATAGATCCAAAATCCGCTCTTCGGCTTCTCACCCTTCTTCAAAAGGGCGAGATCCCCCAAGAGATTCTCGATCCCTTCTCCCCCTACCGCCGGTTTGACAACGGCATCTTCATCGGTCCTGACGAGGTGGAAAAGGCCTTCCTTGGTTCCGAAGGAGAGAACCCTCTGGGTCTACCTGAAAGATGGGCGCCCAGAGACATTCCCATGGTCATCATTACCCCAGACGGCAGAGAGATTGAGATTACTCCCGATCTCATACGGGGGCTCTCTGAACTCTGCAAAACCAAAGAGTGGAAAACCCTCTTCATTCTCTACCTCTGTCCACCCTCTGTCCCTGCCAAAGAGGGCAACCTGCCCACCCACCTCATTAACCAATCCTTGTGGTGGAGAGTGGCTCACGACAACCTCGGACCAGGGACGATCAGGAACAATGTTTTCTATTCCAATTGGTTCTTGGGGCCAAACCATCAGTGGGCGCAAGAGCCCGCCTCCACCAAATGGTGCTGGCGGATCGGCTACGAACACCCTCTGTGGACCGCCATGAGAGATTGGGATGTGCAACAAGCGGTAGTCGCCAAGAAGAAGATGGATATCGCCACAGTATCCAGCGATACCCTAATGCTCAATCTGGTCAGAGCGCTTGACGCCAAATTGCGCATGACCACGTGGTCTCGGACGAACACTCCTGATCCCGACGACCCTCTGTGCATCTACGGTAGCGACGATGGTGTCAATGTCAACGACGATTGGTATTGCAGGCTTGCCAATGACAGGATTGGTGTGTCCGTCCAGGGAGTCCCATTGGAGCTTCACGCTTGAACTCTCTTTGATCTTTCCCTCTGGGGGAGCAAATGTGAAAACATTTGCTCCTTTTATTTTTTGTCTCAAAGCATAGATATGGGGGCTAAAATAGCCATAAATACACAAAATATACTAAATATTTGTGTTGATACTACAAAGATATTGACAAATTTTTGTATTGGGAGTATGATGGCGGTATGATTCCAAGATATTACAACAACATAGGACAATACCTAGGGATTGGCAAGGTTCTGGTTATCTATGGCCCAAGGAGAGTAGGTAAGACCACCCTCCTCAAACAATACCTGTCCGCTGTTGATAAAAAATATAAATTAGATTCGGGGGACAATATTTTGACCCGACAGATTTTGGGGTCGCAAAATTTTTCCAATATATCGGAATATGTCTCGGGGTACGAGCTAATCGCCATTGACGAAGCCCAGCAGATCCCCGATATCGGTATGGGACTGAAGATAATTATCGATCAAATCCCGGGGATACTGGTTATTGCCACCGGCTCTTCGTCTTTTGATTTGGCGAACAAAATCGGTGAGCCTTTGACCGGAAGAAAAACGACTTTGACGCTTTACCCCATCGCGCAAATGGAACTTTTGAATATGTATAACAAATTTGAGCTCAAAGAGAAACTAGACGATTTTCTGCTTTTTGGCTCATACCCCGAAGTTGTTTTAGCGAAGAGTAAAGAAGAAAAAATAAAAATTCTCAACGAGACGGTAGCGTCCTATCTATTCAAAGACATTTTAGCTCTAGAAAATATCAAAAATCCCACCGCCTTGATTAAGCTATTGAAATTACTTGCCTTCCAAATAGGCAAGCCTGTTTCCGTCAATGAATTGGCCACCCAGCTGGGGCTTAACTCCAGAACAGTAGAGAAGTATTTGGATCTTTTGGAAAAAACCTTTGTTGTCAAAGCGGTGAGTGGTTTTAATAAAAACTTGAGAAAAGAAATATCCAAAAAGAACAAATATTATTTTTACGACAACGGTATTCGTAACGCGGTTATCGGACAATTCAACGACACGGAGAGTAGAAATGACATCGGGGAGATATGGGAAAATTTTGTTATCATGGAAAGGATAAAAAGAAACAGCTATAAGGGGAATTATTTCAATCATTATTTTTGGAGGAATTATGATCAAAAAGAGATTGACTGGATAGAAGAAGGAGATGGTCAGATATTCGGTTACGAAATAAAATGGAAAAAAGATGATTTTTCCATTCCGAAAGATTTTGCGGGTTCTTATCCAGACGCTCAAGTCACCGTCATTAACAGAGATAATTATCTTGACTTTGTTTGCTAGTAGGGTCATTCTCACAATATACTATTTCATATCAAGCATATAATGGAACTCTCCAAAACCTACAATCCAGCCGAAGTGGAAGGGAAAATCTACCCGCTTTGGGAAAAGTCGGGATATTTCTCGCCCTCCGAAAAAGCCAAAGGAGAACCTTTTGTCATTGCCATCCCCCCACCCAATGTGACGGGCGAATTGCATATGGGGCACACGCTCAACAATACCTTGCAAGACGTTTTGATTCGACAAAAAAGAATGGAGGGACGACCAACGCTTTGGATCCCCGGCACCGATCACGCGGGGATTGCCACGCAGTACAAAGTAGAACAAAAATTACAAAAAGAAGGGGTGAATCGCTTTGATTTGGGGCGGGAAAAATTCGTCGAAAAAGTTTGGGAATGGAAGGATCAATACGAGGCAACTATTTTGGGACAGCTGAAAAAACTTGGTGTCTCCTGCGACTGGTCTCGCACTCGTTTCACGATGGATGAAGGTTATTCTCGCGCAGTTCTCGTCGCCTTCAAGCACTATTGGGACAAGGGCTATATTTATCAAGGCGAGAGAGTGGTCAATTGGTGTCCGAGATGCAAGACCTCTTTGTCTGATTTGGAGATAGAACACGAGGAAGAAAAAACGAAATTGTATTGGATCAAATATGGCCCCTTTGTTTTAGCAACCACTCGTCCGGAGACGAAACTCGGCGATACCGCGGTGGCGGTTCATCCGTCTGACGAAAGATACCGCGAGATGGTGGGTAAGAAATATATGATTCCCGGGGTCTTGGGCGAATTTGAGATCACCGTGGTCGCTGACGAGATGGTAGATCCCGCCTTTGGTTCGGGAGCTATCAAGGTCACTCCCGCCCATGACTCTGTGGATTACGATATCTCGCTTCGCCATCATTTGCCATTAAAGCAAATAATAGACGAAGATGGCAAGATGATGGCCAATTGTGGCAAATATGCAGGTTTGACGACACTGGAGGCGCGAAAAGTCATCGTGGCTGATATGGAAAAAATGGGGCTGATTGATCGCATTGACGACAACTATATTCACAATAGCGCGCAATGTTACCGTTGCCACACCGTTATCGAACCAATCCCGTCAAAGCAATGGTTCGTGAAAATGGCGGAATTAATCAAGCCCGCGATTGAAGCGTTAAAATCAGGTAAGGTGAAAATCATCCCCGAACAATACGAGGGGACAGCGATGCATTGGCTGGAAAATATCCGCGATTGGTGTATCAGCCGTCAGATCTGGTGGGGACACCAACTGCCTGTTTGGTTTTGTAAAAACCAAACGGCAGAAAATCTCAAATCCCAAATCTCAAATCCCAAACAAACCTTAAATCCAAAATCTAAAATTCAAAACCAATGCATTGTTTCAGCCAATAGGCCAGAAAAATGCCCTTTCTGCAGTGATTGCGATATGGTTCAATCGGAAGATGTTCTGGATACTTGGTTTTCATCGGCGCTGTGGCCATTTGCGACTCTCGGTTGGCCCGATGGTCAAGAAGTCAAGAAGTCAAGAAGTCAAGAAAACAAGAAAACAGATTTGGAAAAATACTATCCGAATTCCATCAATGTCACCGACCGCGGGATTATCAATCTCTGGGAGGTGCGCATGCTTTTTTCAGGGATTGAATTTATGGGCGAAGCGCCTTTTCACACTATCTATATCAACCCAACCGTCTTTAACAAAGAAGGGAAAAGGATGAGCAAGTCGCTCGGCACTGGCATCGACCCTCTGCTTATGGTGGAGAAATATGGCGCTGACGCGACACGATTTGGCTTGATTTACCAAACCACCGGCACACCGGATATCAAATTTTCCGAGGATGTTTTGCAAATGGCCAAGACCTTTATGAACAAGATCTGGAACGCCACGCGCTTTGTTTTGATGAAGCTGGATGGCTATGAACAGCGAGGCGAGCTTGATTTTACCGAAAATACCGAGGCTGATCGAGAGATTAAATTAAAATTTGCAGAATTAAAAAAATCCTACCATGACAATCTGGGAAAATTCCGTTTCGGTCAAGCGGCAGAAGAGATCTATCATTTTTTCTGGCACGAATTTTGCGATAAGTATATAGAGGAAACAAAATCACAAATCACAAATCACAAATCACAAACAATACCCAATACTCAAAATCCAAATAATAAAAACGCAGAGCAATTAAGAATTGAAAAAGAAACTAAAGACAACCTCCTTTTCATTTTGAAAAATTCTCTCATTCTCCTGCACCCGATGATCCCTTTCATCACCGAAGAAATCTACCAGATCTTGCCCCTTGCTGGCAAAAAAGAATTTTTGATGGTAGAGGAATGGCCTAGTAGTAGAAATCCGAGAGCGCAATCTTAATTGAGTTAGTCCCAAAAGGGTCCCGTAGGGACAATTTTCGGATTTTCACTACTGGGTGGGTCGGATAAAAGTCCAAAAAGTAGCCAAAAACGTATGAAAAAAACTATGACAAAAATATCGTTGACTTTATCAAAGCGTTTTGCTACTATTGGATTAGCTAAAACCACCCACTCTGGGCTCGCAAGAGCACACGGTGGGGTTTTTCTTTAAGGAGGGATATGAGCAAAGAAAGAAAAGAAGAAAGGATCGCTGTCTTTATAGATGGGAGTAACCTTTATTATAAATTACGATCAAAAGAATTAGGTTTCAAAAACCTGAATAAATTTAATTACAAAGGATTATCGGAATTTTTGGCTCGGGAAAGAAAAGTAGTTTATCAAGGATATTATGTGGGGGTGGTGCGAGTGGAAAAAGGGAACAAAAAGGGCGAGGAATTGAGGAGAGAACAGCAACGCCTTTTTGCTCATATAGAATCAAAGGTTCAGGGTTTTACGATAAAAAGAGGATATATCATGCAAAATAACGGAGCGTATCATGAGAAGGGCGTTGATGTTGAATTGGCGGTTGATCTGTTGGTTGGGGCATACGAAAATCTCTACGATTCAGCCATTCTAATTTCTTCCGATACTGATTTGATTCCAGCCATCAAGAAGGCCAAAGAATTGGGTAAAAAAGTGGAGTATATCGGCTTTTCCAATCAGCCCAGCTTCGCCCTTCAAAGACACGCTTCTTTATCGAAATTATTATCAAAAGAGGATATTGATATTTTTGAACACAAGACATTAGTGTAAAATAAATAACCACCGAAGAAATCTACCAAACCCTCCCTCTCGCCAACAAGAAAGAATTTTTGATGGTAGAGGAATGGGTGGGATAGGGCATAAAATTAGGCTTAAAGTCAAGGTTTTTGGGAATTTTCAAGCTGGGGCAAAGCCCTAAAATATACTCTTGACTAAGCCTTATTTTTGTGGTAATATGGGTCTTAGCCAAAGGCAAGGATCCGGTGGTTTCGGACCTTTACATCCAAGGGGAAAAGAAGAAAAAATGGAATTTGAAAGCCGAAAGAGCTTTGGTTTTTTTGTTTTTTGTTTGATTGGGGTGACGGTAGGCGCTTTCCTGGTCGGAGCTGACCAGCGCCAGCAGGAAGATCGTCTTCACGGGCGCGAAAGGAAGATGGAGGAAAGGATGGACGACCTCCAACTTCCGCGGGCGGAAGCCCCCGATTGCCCACAGGGCAAATTTTGGGAGAAAGATCCTGATGACTGTAAGGGGGAGTACAACCCTCAATTTCCCGAGCATATTTACGGGATCGATGAGGAGAGCGCTCCCGCCACCGGCTCTCAAAGAGGGGCGACGGATATTTTTCGGCCGGTTAGATCCGGCCATGTCGCGCCACATCGTAAAGATTGGCCCGGCTGGAAGCAGACCATGGTGCGCTACGCGCACCGGCTGGGTGGCAACGACTTCGTCCTTACCCTGACCGCCGAAAATCCCGAATGGGGCATCTGGGCGGTCGGAAAAAACAATAATGGCACGACCGATCATGGTCTGTGCCAGTTGAACTCCGCGTATCATGGGGGGTTTATCGCCAGCCCCAGTTTCAAATACTGGAACCGGCAACTGGAGTATTGCGCCAAGGTTTGGCATAATGCCAAAAGGCGAGGCAAGCTCCGGACAACTTTCTATGGGTACAATCACATCGGGCAATTTACCAACGCCTACGATTGGAACCCAAAAAAGAGAAAGGGCTAAAGTGCCTTTTCGAAATTTTCACCCTCCGCACACGGGGGAGGGAAACAAGCCTCGACTTAATGTCGGGGCTTTTCCATGTCCGAAAAAAGACTATTTGCAGACTGTTATAATGATATTATAATAGAATGGTTGATAGTGATTAGGGACTAGGTTTTAGTAAAAACTCAATTTTGTTATCGTCTAAAATTTGAAAACTAGTCCCTAGTCCCTAATAACTAAAAACTATTTTTGTGGCCAACAAAATCATCAAAATCGGCTCTTCGGCGGCGGTAACTATCCCCAAAAAAGTTTTGGGTAATTTGGCGATAGCAATTGGCGACAAAGTTTTCGTCAATGTGGACGGCAAGAATCGTCGCATTATTATTGAACCACTGGTCAATTTCCAGCTGGAAGATGAAAAAGCCCAGCACATTGAAGAATTTATTAAGAAATACAAGAAAGATTTGGAAAAACTATCAGAGTAGTTCTAGACATTACAAATATACAAATTCAAATCGTTTCATTTGTATATTAATTACTCTCTTATTTGTAAGAATTAAAAGGTTCGACCTTTGGGCATCCTTTAAGGTCGAACCTTGGATCAGGAAGAAGGGTTTCCTGCAAGTCAAACCATCATCCAGCCATTCGTATTGAACCACTCGTCAATTTCCAACTGGAAGACGAAAAGGCTCGGCATATTGAAGAATTCATCAAGAAATACAAGAAAGACCTAGAAAAATTGTCAGAATGAATTATTTATCTCCTTCCGAAATACTATACATCCATAGTCGCGTAACCTCCGAAATAGGAGGTCGCGACGGCATTGGCGACACCAAGATTTTGAAAAGAACAGTCAGCTACATCAAAAACAACGAAGTTTTCCCCACGCTTTTTGACAAAGCTGGCGCGCTGATTTTCGCTATCGCGAAAAAGAAGCCTTTCGCGTCCGGTAATCTGCCGACAGCCTTGACTGCTATGGCTGTCTTTCTTAAGATTAATAAAAAAGAATTTGACGCTTCCAGTCCCGCCACTTTTGATTTTTTCAAAAATAATCTTTTTACCGCCTCCGTCAAAGACCTCTCCGAATGGCTGGCTAAAAATTGCGCTTAAATTTTTTCAATAATGCAAAAGCCCCGTCTCTCATGAAAGAAGGGGCTTTTGAATGCTAAATACCAGGGGCGGGGATCGAACCCACGACCTCAGCGTTATGAGTGCTGTGCTCTAACCAACTGAGTCCCGATGTTTGCTACCGCAAAATCGGGATCCCGACTTCTTGCTCCGCAAGAACGTCGGGACTACTCTTTACTACTAGGTCTATAATCTTTTTACTTTTTTTTGACTTCAAAAATCTTTCCCTTCGGTATGCCTCATTGATGGTTAAGTATCTCTCCACCCTTTTGAGCAGAAACGGTCGGAAAGGACTAGTAGATTTCGACATTCCACTATTATGCTCTTTTAATCTTCTTTTTACATCATTACTTACGCCAATATAGTAATTTTGGCATTTGGTGCTTCGCAGTATATATACATAGAACATAAATGCCAGGGGAGAGGATTGAACTCTCGACCTTAGGCTTATGAGTCCTACGCTCTAACCAACTGAGCTACCCTGGCTAATTATTTCTAAAACCACACCCCTCCTTCGCTTAATCTCGCCTCGAAATACCTGCCCGCATTGCTATGCAAAGCATTGCAGGCGGGGGTGATTATTCCTCTTCTCGGCATAGATTGCTCTTCGGAGGGTGAGATGTTTTTCTATCTATATCCTTGCTGTAACACATTTCAAATTGCGGGGGTGGGAATTGAACCCACGACCTCAAGGTTATGAGCCTTGCGAGCTACCACTGCTCTACCCCGCGACATACACTAATTACGCGAATTTTTAACGAATTTCACTAATCATTTCGGAGATCATTCATTCGCGCAATTAGTCAAATATTCGCGCAATTAGTGCTTAAAGAAGAAATCCCACCATTTCAAAATATTCGCTTTTTTCTCCTCCCTTTCTTGATACTTCTGTTGCTCTCTGACTAACTTCTCTCTTTCAGGATCTTTGCGCGCCAAGGCGTAGACCCTCTCGCCCTCCTTCTGATGATTGAGTTTTTGTCGCAAAATCTTTTCAGCGAAGGCGTCCGTACTATAATACAGGATTCTGTTCCTTTGTTCAATGTTATTTTCTTGTAAATAAGCGATTTCTTGCTCCAGACCCTTTATTTGTCTATTGATTTGGTAATTCCTATAAACAATATTCAGAGATGAATACAGCATCAATGTTCCCACGACAATCAAGGCCATCATGGTCTTTGAGAATTTACTCTGTTTTTCAAAAAGTCTGATAATATCTTTTATCATATTTTTATTTTACAAAAGGCTTGGCTTACCACTTACGAAATGCGCGTGGATGGACTTGCCTGCCCTGCGCTTAATCTCTTGGCGAAATACCTGCCCGCATTGCTATGCAAAGCATTGCAGACGGGGGTGATTATTCCTCTTCGCCAAATAGATTGCGCTACGGTAGGTCAGCTTGGGGCTGAAACCAGGGACTTCCACCTTACCGCGCCCGACTTCGCCTTGACGAATGCGCCTAGCTGGACTTGAACCAGCGACATCCACCTTATAAGAGTGGCGCTCTAACCAACTGAGCTATAGGCGCACAAACGAAGTCCAGGCGGGCGGGTAAGAGTGGCGCTCTAACCAACTGAGCTATGGGCGCAAATCGCCAAAGATAAAACATTCCGAACATTCGGATTGGCTATTGAATACAAATACTATCAAAAATTAAGCAAAAAATCAAATGAAAGTTACAATTTTGTTTATTCAAGTAATTTGAGTTAATTAGCGAAATTAGCGTACACCAAAAAGCCCGCTTTTGATGTAGCTGGGTTCATTGTCGGGTAGATTGATATTGATAACATATTTGAAATTTTGGCCGGTAACCAATTTCACCCCGGCTGATCCGGTGATTTTCACTGCCATCACCAGCCCCGAAACGCCTCTTTTGATGATCTCGATTTTTTGTAAATCGCCGATAGCGGTATCCGAATCAGCGTTCAAATATCTCTCCACCGTAGTCTTGTCCAGAGTCTTCACCGTCCAATGATTGTACGGCGAATTTTCTCCGGGAGAAGCCACGCCGCGCAAGTAGGGGCGAGGCGCGCCGCCCCAAACATTTTCGTTATTTTCCGTCCAACCTCCGGAAGTGGAAAAATAGTAGGCAGTGATAATCTCGCTCCCGTAGTAGAGCATTTTTCCCGCGGTTTCTCGAATGGCTAGGTCTGTTGAGACGAATTCGTAAGAAGCGCCGTGATAGACTTGGCAGGTCGGCGTGTCGCAGATGTCGTAAGAGGCATTGGGCTTCAGATTTTTATACGCGTAATTTCTGGCCGCCACCGCTTGCGCTTTCAGAGCCTCCTTGGGCCAGGAAGACGACATCTCCCCGGAGATTACTCCGCGCAGATAATCTTCTATCGGCAAGGTATTAACGGTCGTGAAATTGCCGGCCGAGCCCACGATATCTATCGCTCCGCGGAAGGAATTAAATTTATTAAATTTGTAAGTAACGATGAAGCGAGTGGAGACATCAATAGCTTCTAGATGTAACCCCGAACGAGCGGAGATCGCGCTCCCAGATTCTATGATACCTTCATGTCCCAAAGCCTTTCCGCCAGAGACAATAATAGCGCCACCAGAAGCGGAAGCGGAGAGTTTCACGCGCATTTTGATAGCATCAGTATTGATCTGGCCGATTTTCGTTCCTTGATAATAATGGGTCAGGATTTTCTCGAAATCATTGCCGGCCTCGGCCATCGCTTTGGCGCCGTACTGACTCATTCCTATGCCGTGGGGCGTGCCGGCGCCTTCAATAGTTAAATAATTTTGTTTGGCGAAATCCACTTCGTTTAATCGCAAAATCAGAGCCGAATTGCCGTCGGTATTGAGTGGGACTTTCGGCGGATCTAGCGCCAAGATTTGCTGTTCCACTTCTTTTTTATTTTTTTCCAAATCGCGGATTTTCGCCTCATTTTCTCGGATGGATTTTTTGAAAGACGCCAATTGATTATGTAAAATGTCTATTTGCGAGAGCATTATTTCTCTTTTGACGGTCGCCACTTGCTTCCCCTCTTCCAGCAAGCGCGCTTCCGCCACCGATTTCTTGATCTCGGCCACCATTTTTTCTTGAGCGTTTTTCATATAGATCTGTCGGCGAATGAGGTCGCCGAAACTTTCGGCCTGCAAAAGCTCCAAAAAAGGCCATTTGCCAGTCGTAGCGATATAGAAATTGCGTAGCAAGCTCATCCGCGCCTTTTTATTTTTGGCCAATTCTTCCTCGGCTTGCTCGATACTTTCTGCCAGATTTTCTATCTCGGCTTTGTTTTTCAATACTTGCTCCCGAGTTTCAGCCAGACTGGTGAGAGCATTTTTACTTTTGCCCTGATAGTTGGTAACAGCTCCCATGAAATCGTCTTGGCTATTCTTGATATTTTCTAGTTCCTGCAGGAGTTCATCCTTGGTTTTGTTTTCCGCTAGGGAAATACTTGGCGTATTCAAAAGCAGAGACATCAGAGTCACAAAAATTAACACCATCAGGACTTTCGCTTTTGTTCTCATCGTTAGTCTGCCGTATGACAACAGGTGGCTTCTATTGGTCGGTGCGTATTTTGATGTCCGACATCTGGGCATCCTTTGATGTCGGACATCTTTGCGGAGAAGGTTAAATGCGAAAGTCATAAGCTCTCTTGTTTTGGAAAAGTTTTTCATCACGCTCATTCTAGCACAAAACTGGCCGGAGGGGTCTGTGGAGATAGTCAACTAGATTTATTTGACAGCAGAGCCAAAAAGGAGTAAAATGGCAGTAGTCGGGTTCGGAAGCTACGAACCTTCAAAATCTATACCCTGATCGCCCGTAGGGCGACAGGCAAACCGCCGGCGGGCATAAAACGCGAAAGGAGGAACTGTCTATCATGAAGAAAGATGATAGAACTGTCCTTAGCGCCAAACAGCTTAGGGAGCTGATAAGCGCTGTCGTACAATCGATCCCTACCGACTTGTTGGCTCTAGACGCGCAGTATTGGATTGGGAAGAAGACCCTACTGGCGAAGAAGATATCGGAACTTTTGCGACAAACAAAGGATGTTGCAAAAGCAATCTGGGTGAAGCTTCCCGTAGGCATCTCCCCAGCCACTGCCATAAAACTTTTTGAGGCATTCTCCTCTGGCAAGATTACCTCTGAATCCATCGGAGATTATAGCGCGCAGATCGAGGGACTTCAGCGTTTTTATTCCGATGTCTTCAAAAAAGAAGTGGATCTTTCCAGTGCTTTCATCCACGAAAAGCCCAAGGACTCTCAGTGGCTAATGGCTGTTTTGGAGGGGCTTACTCGCGAAGAACTTTTTGGCAAGTGCAAGAATCGCTTTAGTAGCAAGGCGTGGAAGCTCTACGATGATCTCAACACACAAATAGTTGAGGCTCCGCGCAACACCAGCCAAACCTACTTCAAATGGTTCCGTGGTGGTCAAGAAGCGGACGAGGAGAACAAAAACAAATCCGCTGATGCCTGTCGAGGAGAAGGCATGGACATTATTACTCTTGAGGAACGCCTTCTTCTCGAGCTCTGGTATCACTGGAATACCGGCCAACATCTCGACCTCAAGACCGTCACAATTACTAGCTCGCGCGATGCCGATGGCAATGTCGTGATTGTGCACTGGGGTGGCATCGATGACAGGTTGCGCGTCAATAGTTTCAGCCCTCGCAATGCTTATCCTGATTGGCGGGCTCGTTCCGCAGTTTAATCCTTGAAACCTTAATCTTGAATCCTTTGGATTCCCCCCGCGTTGTGGTTTTGACGCGGGGGTTTTGTTTTGCTAAAATAATCTTTGGCTAATACAATCGGTCCCCCGCCACTCGTGTATTTTAGAAAACGATTCTTGTTCTGATGATGTGATTGGCTTTTAGAAAGTGCGAGTGGTGGGGGATAGCGGTTTGCCACATTTTAGAGAAACTGCTTGTCTGATTCTGCGCGACATATATTCCTCAAAGATATTGGTCGGAAACATAGCCCTTTGAGACGAAGGGAGAACACAGGAATCTTGCAAAAGAAAGCCGGTGGCATGCGGAGGGAGTCAGACAAAATTTAGCTCGCGCGATGCCGATGGCAATGTCGTGATTGTGAACTGGAATGGCATCAATGACAAGTTGAACGTCAATAGAATCAACCCTCACAATGCTAATCCTAATTGGCGAGCTCGTTCCGAAGTTTCTTGGAATCAAGAGGTCCTATTTGGGGCTTCTTGTTCTTTTTGAGGAGAAACCGAACCCAGCCAGCCGTTCGCATGCGAATACGCAAGATATCCAAAAAGAATTGAGAGGGATATACAAGGAAGAGTACAGGGTGAAAACAAAAAAGAAGTGATGGGGGCATTTTCGCTCCTGTTTTTACTCAAAAAGTTGACTTTACTCTGATTTTGTGATATAATGTAACTTCAGCGCAAGAATCTCTCTTGTGAAGAAGATTTTTTCCTTATATACTAATCTTTCAGGATATGGATCCCCTAAAAGTAGGCTCAAATGACTCTATGGTCAGAGACCCTAGCCCCAAGCAACAAATCATTGAACTCATCAAAAAGTCCCAAAGGATTTTGGTGTTAACTCATGTGCGTCCGGATTGCGACGCTATCTCCTCTACTATCGCCATGAAGCTGATCTTGGAAAAGCTGGGCAAAAAAGTGGACGCGGTAGTACCCGAAGGTGTCAGCGATGTCTACAAATTTTTACCCCAACACACAATTATTTCCGAACATTTGCAATTGAATCGCGATGTGGTGGTCAAAATCAAAAGCCCGGCTGGCAAAGTGGGCAAAATCAGCTATCACAAAGACAGTGAAAATGAAGTACGATTGGTGATTTCTCCAGCTGAAGGCACTATCAGTAAAGAAGATTTGTCTATTGAACATACTGGTAACCCTTATGATTTGATAATTATCTTGGATGTCGGGAGTCTAGACCGCGTCAACGGCGCTTTTTCTGATAATAAAGAAGCTTTTCAAGGCGTGCCTCTAGTAGTGATTGACCATCATGTGACCAACAATTATTTTGGCGACATCAACCTCATTGATTCCACCGCTACCGCTACCGCCGAGATCTTAGTTTCTATGATTGAAGCTTTGGACAAAACCTTGCTGGACAAGGAAGTGGCCACTTTGCTTTTGGCCGGTATTTTGACTGATACGGATAGATTTCAAAATAGCAATACGACTCCCAAGTCTCTGACTGTCGCTGCGCAATTAATCGCCGCTGGCGCGCAGAGATACGAGATTATTAAAAATATCTACAGAACTCATTCGGTTAATACTTTGAAGGCTTGGGGTTCTATCCTGGCTAATATCAAAGAAGATAAAGAGAACAAAATAGTCTGGTCCACCCTCTCTTTACATGAAGTGGAGAAGGGCGGTTTTCAAAATACTAATTTCGGACAAGTGTTGGGCGATTTGATGATCACCGCTCCCGGGGCCAAAATATTCATGTTGTTGGTGGAAAGAGAAAAAGGGCTAGTGACCGGTAGTATTAGGACCGTGGAAGATTCTTCCTTGGAAGCGGACAAAATTTGTCTGCTCTTGGGCGGTGGTGGTCACAAGCAGGCTTCTGGATTTAAGTTAGAAAACACCTCTTTGGCCGAAGCCGAGAAACTAGCTTTTGAAAAAATTTACCAATATCTGGGCGTGGCCAAGTCAGCGCCTATTCTAGCTAAAGGGAAAGAAGAAAAAGTTATTTTTGAAAAACCAGTGGCATCGGTAGTTGCTTCTCCCGCGCCAGTTGTTTCCAAAGAGGTCAAGGCTATTGATGACCACGCACTCTACGCGCCCAGTCTTTCCGATATAGACTCGGATACGCCCAAGATAGAAGAAGTCAAAGGTTCAATCTTGGAGCGAATTATCAAATCTCGGGAAAAAAGGGGCGAAGAAAAGATTAATTTTACTAAACTAGAACAAGAAGCCCAGCAAGGGGAAAAGCCCCGTATTGTCGTCAATGATTGGGACGAGGATGGAGACTTTGAGTAATAAAATAAAAAATTGAGAAATTAAAAAATTACAAAGGATTATGCTTTACCTTTTCTTACTTTCATCTATAATAAAAAGCATGGAAAACTCTGTTTTGCAAATCAGCACAATAAACGTGATTATAGGGGCAATCGTTTTCCTCATCGGTATCGGTGTCGCATGGGGAACACTAAAAAAATCAGTTAGCAACATTAGCGACACGCTAAAAGAAATAAAACCTGACCTGAAAGATGTTAGGGAAAGATTCATGGCTGTTGAGGATAAAGTAGACACTTTGTGGAAGGACAGATTCGCGTCGGCGCATTCGCCAAGACAACTGAACGAACTTGGTCGGTCTATATTAGAAGAAAGCGGAATTAAAAAAATCATTGAAGACAAAAAAGACCAATTACTTAAGATTATAAAAGATCAGAACATAAATAATGCTTATGACGCCGAAGAGGCTATACTGTCTGTTGTGAAAGAGTTACCGAAGTATTATCCCGATATAGTCGACGCGCTGAAGAATGGAGCATTCAAGACTGGTACGGATATCGAAGGAGCTTTGTTTGTGGGCGCTATATATTTGAGAAATCTGATATTTGAAGGTCTTGGTTTCTCTCTGGGTGATTTGGACAAACCAAGAGATTCTTGAAACCATATCTCTGGTTTTGACATATTTTTCAATCTGTGCTAGAATGAACTCAATATCGTATTACTGTTTGATTTTCTAGGCCCTAGACGGGTAGTTTTTTATGGCGTTGACTACATTAGAAAAAAAGAAAGAAATGACGAGACTAGCTGGTAGCGATAGCGATACCGGTTCTCCGGCCGTGCAGATAACACTGCTGACTGCCAAGATTCACAAGCTCAATTCTCATTTGCAGAAAAATATCCATGACTTCTCGAGCAAGAGAGGCTTGCTTTCCAATGTCGGCCAGAGGAGAAAAATGCTGAAATATCTGGCCAAATCCGATCCGAAAAAATACGAAAAGACGTTGAAAGAATTGGGGCTAAGGAAATAATATCACTAGACACATACGGATGATTACGGATATACGGACTGATTAATTATCTGTATATCCGTAGAAATCCGTAGTGTATAGTAATAGGGACAGCAACATTATTAACGGAGATTGTTAGCTTCGACAGAAGTAGAGTTAGTCGCCAAATATTTTGACGTCCAACCCTATATCTGTCTTGCAGACGATCTCAAAAAGGAGCTCCGACCGTAGCGTCGGAGGCAAAATTATGAAGAAGGAATATTTCAAAGAATCTATTGAATTCGCCGGTCGCGAATTAATTGTTGAATTTGGCAAATTGGCCAAACAAGCTGACGCCGCGCTGACCGTTCGTTATGGCGACACCACCATTTTTGCGTCTGTCGTCTCACCGCACAAAAAAAGAAATGAAGATCAGGACTTCTTGCCCCTGACTGTTGATTATGAAGAGAAGATGTACGCGGCAGGGAAGATTTCTGGTTCCCGGTTTATCAAAAGAGAAGGCCGACCATCAGAAGACGCTGTTCTCAACTCTCGTCTTATTGATAGACCCATTAGGCCACTTTTTCCAAGAGGATATTTCTATGATGTGCAAGTGATAGCTACGGCACTTTCTTATGATCAGGAAAACGACTGCAAAGTGCCCGCTATGGTGGCGGTGTCTCTAGTCCTGTCGCTATCTGATATTCCATGGGATGGACCGATCGCTTTGGCGCGCGTAGGGATAGTTGATGACAAATTGGTTTTGAATCCTACTGAATCGCAATTAAAAACTTCACCGCTCGATCTAGTGGTTGTTTCAACGAACAAGAAGGTGGTGATGATTGAATGCGCCGGGAATCAAGTACCACAAGATAAAGTGCTGGAAGCGATTACCTTTGCTCACAAAGAAAATCAGACTCTAATCAAATTCCAAGAAGGATTGATCAAAAAGCATGGTTTGAAAAAGAGGCCTTTTGAAGTAATCTTGGATGAACAATTTTTGATGACAATTGAGAAGGAAACCTCATCCGCTATTGAGAAAGCCTATGAGCTAGCCGATAAGGTAGATATGAGTCAAGCTTTCGCCGATATTCTTGATCCTTTGATAGAAAAATACAAAGAAGACGAAGAAAAGAAGAAACTAGTTGCCGATTATTTTGATAGAGTGGCACAAAAGATTTTGCGAACTAATGTGTTGGAAAAAGGGCAAAGAATCGGTGGGAGAAAATTAGATGAGGTTCGCCCAATATCTTGTGAAACTTCGCTACTTCCTCGCGTGCATGGTTCAGCCCTATTCAATCGAGGCTATACGCAGATTTTGAATGTAACAACTCTTGGCTCCAAGAGTATGGCGCAGATTATTGATTCTATGGAAGAAGATACAAAGAAAAGATATATGCACCACTACAATTTCCCTCCCTATTCAGTCGGCGAGGCCAAGCCTTTGCGTTCGGCTGGCAGGAGAGAAATCGGTCATGGGGCTTTAGCCGAAAAAGCTTTGATTCCTGTTTTGCCCTCCGAAGAATCGTTTCCTTACACTATTCGTTTGGTGTCAGAAGCGTTATCGTCTGATGGTTCCACCTCTATGGGCTCTACTTGCGCCTCCACTCTTTCGCTAATGGACGCGGGGGTGCCTATCACGGCGCCAGTTTCGGGTATTGCTATGGGGTTGGTAACAGATGAAAAGGATAATTACAAAGTATTGTCCGATATCGCTGGCACCGAAGATCATCATGGCGATATGGATTTCAAAATCGCCGGCACCAAAGCGGGCATTACCGCTATTCAGCTGGATGTGAAAAATGATGGCTTGACGCTCCCGATGATCAAAGACATCTTTACTCAAGGCGAAAAGGGTCGGCTAGAAATTTTGGAAAAAATGTTAGCGGTTCTACCAGAACCACGCAAAGAAATGTCGCCTCACGCGCCAAGAATGGAGACGATTAAAATCAATCCGGACAAAATTCGCGACATTATCGGGCCGGGTGGCAAAATTATCAACAAGATTATCGCTGAAACTGGCGCCGAAATTGATATTGAGCAAGACGGGAGCGTCTTCATCTTTTCCGTCAATCTGGAAGGTCTAGCCAAGGCTCGCTCGATGATAGAGGGATTGGTAGAAGAGCCAGAAGTTGGCAAAACTTACAATGGTACGGTCACGCGCATTATGGACTTCGGCGCCTTTGTGGCTATTATGTCCGGGCAAGAAGGCTTGGTGCATATTTCGGAGATCGCCAACGAGCGAGTGAACAAAGTAGAGGATCATCTCAAAGTCGGCCAAGAAGTGAAAGTATTCTTGAAAGAAATTGACGATATGGGACGACTCAATTTTTCTATGAAAAAGGCGAGTGAGAAATAGTCGCTGGGTATGCGAATCCAGATGCGAATTATCTCAAATATCGTGCTAGTCGGATGCTACATCCGACAGAAAAGAATTAAGAGTGTCGGAACTAGGTTCCGACTACCACACAAATGAGCTTCTACGAGATGAATCTGCTGAAGAAATCGCAGATATACTAGAAGTTATTGACGCTATTTGTGTCGCTAAAGGATTTGAAAAATCAGCAATAGAAAAAATTAAGGAAGAAAAATTGAATAAAAAAGGAGGCTTTGAAAAGAAAATAATATTAGAAGAATCATAAAATTATCACTAAAATATTAGAAAAACGCTGATCTCTTGGGCGTGAGTGTTAAACAAAAATATGGAAAATAGAAAAAATGAAAACAGCGGGAAGAAACATTCTTCTCGCAATTCTCGCAACAGAAATGTGGCGAGAGGTTCTCGCCATCATTTGGTGACTAATGGTCCCATCAATGGCAATGGTCACAAAAATGGCCAAAACAACGGCCAAAACGGCCAGCAAAATAGCGACCACAGGGCCTATCTGCCCAAAAAGGCTCGCCTCAAAATGATACCTTTGGGCGGAGTGGGCAAGATTTGTAAAAATATGATGGTCTATGAATATGACGATCCCCTCCTGCCGAACGGGGGCGATATTATAATTGTGGATATGGGTATCGCTTTTCCCGATTCGGATATGCACGGCATTGATTATCTCATTCCGGACATTTCGTATCTTCGCGATCGCAAAGACAAAATTCGCGGGATTTTGATTACCCACGGTCATGAAGACCACATGGGGGCGATCCCTCATCTCATCCCAGAATTAGCCGGAGTGCCTATTTTTGGCACTAGGATTACGGCCGGATTGATTGAGAGAAAACTTTCAGAATACAAACATCTGGCTAGCGTCAAAGTGCAGGTGATTGATTCCGAAGAAGTTTTGCGTCTGGGGGTCTTTCGCATTGAACCTTTTCGTGTCGCTCACTCGGTGCCGGAAAGCGTGGGCTACGGCATTCATACTCCTTACGGATTGATTATTCAGACCGGAGATTTTCGCATTGACCCAACGCCGGTAGATGGCTGGACGACTGATTTTGAAAAGCTGGAAGCCATGTGTCAAAAAGCCGGTGGCGCTTTGATTTTGGCTCCTGATAGTACTAATATAGATCGCAAGGGACATTCTTTGTCGGCCAAAGTGGTGGATGAAGCTTTCGTAGAAGCCTTTGGTCAAGCCAAGGGGCGAATTATCGTGGCCTGTTTCGCTTCGCAGATTGCAAGAATCCAACAAGTGATGAATACGGCGATAAAGCTAGGCCGAAAGATAGCTATTTCTGGTCGTTCTATGCAAAACAATATAGAAGTGGCCTGCAAACTGGGGTATTTGAAAATGCCTGATGATTTGCTAATCCCACTTTATGAGATAGACAAATATCCAGACAAAAGTGTCATTATTATCAGCACTGGTTCTCAAGGTCAACAGTATTCGGCCCTAGTGAGAATGTCCACTGGCGATCACGCCCAAATCAATATCAAGCCGACCGATATGATTATTCTTTCTTCTTCCCCTATTCCGGGTAACGAAGAAGCTATTTTTCGGATGATGGATGATTTGCTCCGCATGGGGCCTCGGGTAATTCACAACGAACAAATGGAGGTGCATGTTTCGGGACACGGATTTTACGACGAGATTCAAGAAATGTATCGCCGAGTCAAGCCAAAATACTATATGCCAGTCCATGGCGACTACCATCATTTAGTGGCCAACAAGGAAATGGCCTTGAGGAACGGCTTACCCGAAGAAAAGATTATTATGACCGAAGACGGCAATGTGGTGGAGATTGATGAGCGAGGAGTGCAAGTATCACCGAAAAGAGTGCCTGTGGGAGCAGTGATGGTGGATGGTTTGGGTGTGGGCGATATTGGCAATATCGTGCTTCGCGATCGTCAAGCGATGGCGCAAGAGGGCCTCTTTGTTATTATCGTGACCGTGGACAAGAGATCCGGCAAGATGATGACTTCACCAGACATTATTTCGCGTGGCTTTGTCTATATGAGAGAGGCGGAAGCTTTGATTCAGGGCGCTCGCTCGGAGATTAAAAATATCGTCAATCGTCACGGCAAAGGCCGAGACGAATGGAAAGGCACTAAAGAAACTTTGCGCGACGATATCGGTGATTATCTCTACAAAGGCACCAAGCGCCGACCAATGGTCATTCCAGTGGTGATAGAGGTATAATCGCGGAAAATAGGTTTTTTGGGGAAAGGCATCTTCCTTGTCCCAAAAATATTTCTCGTATGATATATTGAAGTTAAGAAAATAAAAAATTAAGAAATTTAAAAAATATCGCCTCTATCCGAGGTTTGACCTTAAACAGCCAATTCTCAAGGTCAAACCTCTGATCAGAAAATTAATTTCTTAGCCCCCAATGATAGCTTCACTCCGTGGATTTGTGAAAACGAAAAAAGATAGCTGGTTGCTCGTGGAGACGGGTGGTGTTGGTTATCAGGTTTTTTCTCCCGAGTCAGTAATGTCTGCCATTCAGATTGGTTCAGAAGCTTTTCTGCACATTCACCACTATATGTCGGAAAGCAGTCAGGCTCTGTACGGATTTTTGTCGCAAGAAGAGCAGGAATTTTTCGAACTTTTGCTTTCTATTTCTGGTATCGGGCCGAAAGTTGGTCTTTCGGTCATGAACGCGGCGTCAGTGGCCGAGATCAAGGCGGCGGTAATCGAGGACAACGCCGAAATGTTGACGAAAATATCCGGTATTGGCGACAAAACGGCTAAGAGAATTGTTTTGGAGCTGAAAAATAAGATAAAAATGGGAGATATCAGGCCTGTCGGGACGAAGTCTTTGGATGTTGGTTCCAGTCTTGATGTCTATGAAGCGCTCCTTCGTCTAGGCTATAACGCTATTGAAGCCCGAGCGGCGCTCAAGATGGTGTCAGCCAGCGTCACGGACCCGGAGAAAAAACTACGAGAGGCGTTGCGGAATTTGGGGAAATAATACTACACACTTACGAACAAATACGAACATACGAACAAAATACAAAGACTTGCTCGGAGCAAGAATTTGTGCTAGAATAGAGAAAACTGATCAATAATCCTTTTTGTCCGACGCCACAGGGTCGGACCATTAGACCACAGAAAGGACTCCGACGCTTCTTCGGTCGGAGCAAGAACAATGAAAAAATACGAATTGATGTTTGTTTTGGGCGAGAAATTGACAGAACCGAAAGCCCAAGAGATCTCCAAGGAAATTACCGCGCAAGTCAAAAAAGAAGGCGCCACGATAGAAAAAGAAATCTATTGGGGCAAGAAGAAATTGGCCTACAAAATAGCCGATAATTCTTTTGGTTATTATTTCATGGTGATTTTCACAGCGGAAGGGCAAGCTTTGGAGAAATTAACCAGAGAACTCAATCTCAATGAGAGAATCTCTCGGTATCTTATCACCGAATATCTGGAAGGAGTAGAATTGCCCGGCGCAGAATCCGCTGAAAAAGCCGAAAAAGGAGAACAAAAAGAGACTCCATCTTCTAGGACGACGAAAAGAACTGGTGGTGAGGAAACAGTGGAGAGGAAGACTGCGCGGAAAATAAAGAAAGAAGAGTCAAAGGACGAAAAAACAGAGGAATCCCAGGATTTCGCTCGGGACAGACAGGATGATGAGAAGATGGTTGTTGATACAGAAAAGTCCGAGGAAGCGGTTGAGGAGCCAAAAAAAGAGCCAGAAAAAGAAAAGATTGATGACGACGCCAAGCCTATCTCTGATGAAGAACGCAAGGCCACTCTGGACAAGAAATTGGCGGAAATCTTGGGAGAAGATATTAGCGCCGATTTGTAATCGGCAACACGAATTACGCGGATCATCAACGAACCCCATGAATGGGCATACCAATTTTTTTACGCAGTAAGTTCTTAGAAAGGACATCTTATGTTAAGCCTCAATCGCGCTCAAATTATCGGCAATCTCACTCGCGACCCAGAGTTACGCTATACTCCCAGTGGTCAGGCAGTCGCTTCCTTTGCGGTAGCGACCAATCGGGCATGGAACGATCCAGCCGGCGAGAAGAAGGAAGCAGTAGAATTCCACGACATTGTCACTTGGGGCAAATTGGCGGAAATCTGCAAGCAATTGCTCACCAAGGGTCGCAAAGTCTATATTGAAGGCCGATTGCAAACGAGGAATTGGGAGGGTCAGGATGGGGTCAAAAGATACAAGACTGAAATTGTCGCCGAGAATATGTTGGTGCTGGATCGGCCGAAATCTTGGGATGGTGCTGGCGGAGGCGCTCCTGCTGCTCCCTCCGATCCGTCGGTTGTTCAACCAGACGTTGATTATTCTGCTCCAGACAAGACTTTCCCTTCAGCAACGTCAACGGAAGGTTCCTCTAGCGATGGTGAGCCGAAGGCAGAGGTGAATTTGGAAGACATCCCTTTTTAATCGCGGATAATCGCGGATTTGAAACGGATTTACGCGGATAAAATAATTCGTAACGATTCGCATACAAATTAGCATTAAGATTTGCATAAAAATATGAAATCAAAGATTTGTCCGTTTTGTTCCAATAATGTTGGCGAGATTGATTACAAGCACGCCGAGTATTTGAAGAAATACTTGTCGGGTTTTGGAAAAATTGAAACCCGCCGTCGCACCGGCGCTTGTGCCTATCATCAGAGACGCCTAGCGCAGGCCATCAAAAGAGCTCGCCATATGGCGCTATTGCCTTTCGTTATAAGCTAATTTTCGCGAATTAGCTCTTATTCTCGCGAATTAAATACAAAAACAAGAATGTCAGAAATAGTTTGGAGTACAAGAGAATATTGAATAACGAAATTAGAGAAAATTAGCGATGCAGATGACGGATCTCAAACCCGGGGTGAAGATTGAATACAAAGGCGCGCCACACGAAGTGGTGTCAGCCTCTTTTTCTCGTTCCTCGCAGAGCAAAGGGTTTATGACCACTCGTTTGCGCAATATGATAACGGGCAATGTTTATGAAGTGGTTTTTCGCGCCAATGATGCCATTAATAGTATCAATATAGACAAAAAGAAAGTGCAATTCCTCTACCGTCAAGGCGAAAACGCTTTTTTTATGGACGGGGTGACTTTTGAGCAATTTGAATTGTCTGGCAAAATCTTGGGCGACAAAATATATTATCTGGCCGAAGGTATGACAGTAGAGCTAGTGATTTATAACGAGATACCGATTAGCGTGGAGATTCCGCCCAAGGTCGTGATGACTATCACCGATACCGAACCGGGTATCAAATCCGCCACCGCTTCGGATGTGAAAAAGCAGGCCACAACCGATACGGGCTACAAGCTTCAAGTGCCGTCTTTTGTCAATATAGGCGACAAGATTAAGGTCAATACGGATACGGGAATGTATGCAGAACGCGCGTAATTATGGCAGATTCAAGATTTATGATTTAAGATTCAGGAAGAAATAAAAAATACAAAATCCGCCGAATAGCGGATTTTTGTTATTTGTTTGACCAGAGGAGGTGGAAGTGCTATACTGGGAATATGAAAAAACGGCTTGATACGCTCATTTTTGATAAAGGACTGGTCGCTTCCCGCGAAAAGGCGCAGAGAATGATTATGGCGGGGTTGGTTTTGGTGGGAGGGAAGACGGCTGACAAGCCGGGGATGAGTTATCCAGAGGATGCTAATATTGAGATCTTGAAAGTCCCTCAATATGTCGGTCGCGGAGCGGAGAAAATGGCGGGAGCATCCCTCGCTTTCGCGTTAGATTTTCATGGCAAGATTGTGGCTGATATTGGGTCTTCCACGGGTGGATTCACTGATTACGCTTTGCAAAATGGCGCGAAGAAAGTTTATGCGATAGATGTGGGCACGGGACAGCTAGACTGGGGTTTGCGTTCTGATCCGAGGGTTGTCGTTATGGAAAATACCAACGCCAGATATTTGGAAAATCTGCCAGAACCGATTGATATATTTGTGATAGATGTGTCATTCATCTCGTTAAAAAAAGTTTTGCCAACATTGAAGAGAGTTATGAGCCATGAGTCAAGAGTCAATGACAACAAAGATGGGGTTCATAACTCACAACTCATAACTCACAACTCAAGCATTGTGGCGCTTTTCAAGCCCCAATTTGAAGCGAGCAAAGATATCGCCGATAAATATAGAGGGGTGATCACCGACGGCAAAATTCACGAGAAACTCCTCGCCAGTTTTCGTCACTGGTGCGGTGAAAATGATTTTGAGATATTGGGTGAAGCGCGTTCCCCTTTGGTGGGAGATAAGGGGAATAAGGAATTTTTCTTTCGCTTACGGGCGAGGGGCTAAAAAAGTAAAAAATTAAGAAAATAGAAGAAAGCAGTGTCTAATTTCTTAATTTATTAATTTCTTATTTTCTTAATATGCTAATTCATGCAAGAAATCTAATTGGCAAAAACATTGTGGAAATGACTGGCGCGTCTGTGGCCGGCCAGATTCGCGATGTCATCATAGACCCCGAAACGGGGCATATTTTGGCTATTCTTTTGAACCAAGGACTTTTCTCGCGACCAAAGATAGTCTCCAGTCGCGATACGGTGGAATGGTACAAAGATGGCGCTTTGATCAGAGGATGCGAAAATGTTTTGGAGCTGGAGGATATTGTCAAGGTAAAAAAGATTTTGGACAGTGAGACGAGGTTTTTTGGCAGTAGAGTCGTTAGCGAGAGCGGAAAATATTTTGGCCAATTGCGTGATTTTGTCTTTGATACCACTTTTCGCAAGGTAGCAACTATCATTATTCGCCGAAAATTTTCCAGAGAAATTCGTATCATGTCTGCCGATCGTATTGTTCGAGTTCTGCCGGGTAAAATCATTATCAAAGATCATGTAGAAAAAGTTGTAGAAAAAATCACCGCTTCTGATTTCTCACCGGTGATGAATTGATCGCGGAACTACGCGGAATTTAACGCGGAATAGCGCAGAAAAATACAAAAATCCCCGAATAGCCGGGGATTTTTGCTGTCCATGATTTTAGAGAGACACGACATATCGTGTCTCTCCCGCTTCCTAATACATTTCTCCCATTCCATGCCCGTGGTCATTTCCCGCGCCTTTTTTTTCTTCTGGCAAGTCGGCAATGAGGGCTTCGGTGGTCAATAACATCGCGGCGGCGGAAGCGGCGTTTTGGAGGGCGGAACGAGTGACTTTCGTGGGGTCAATAATCCCCGCTTCCACTAAATCGCAATATTTATTTTTGGCAAAATCATAGCCGTAGCCATTTTCTTTTTTGCTTAATATCTCGCCGATAATAACACTCCCGTCCTCCGCGGCGTTTTCGGCAATTTGTCTAATAGGCGCTTCCAAAGCTTTTTTCAAAATCCTTATTCCCACTATCTGGTCGCCTTCCAATTTCACCTCATCCAAGGAGCGACTGGCGCGAAGCAGAGCCACCCCTCCACCGGGCACTATTCCTTCTTCTACCGCAGCGCGAGTGGCGGCGAGAGCGTCTTCTATGCGGTGCTTTCTTTCTTTTAATTCTATTTCAGTCGCGGCGCCCACCTTGATGACCGCTACCCCACCAGAAAGCTTGGCCACTCGCTCGTAGAGTTTTTCTTTGTCATAATCGGAAGTGGATTTCTCAATCTGCGCTTTGATTTGCGCGATGCGTCCGGTAATATCTTTTTTCTCTCCGCGACCCTCAACGATAATGGTTTTCTCTTTGTCGGTGATCACCTTCCTCGCCGAACCGAGATCATCTATCTCTACTGACTCCAATTTCTTGCCCAGTTCATCGGAAATAACTTTAGCGCCAGTTAAGACGGCGATATCTTCTAGGGTCGCTTTTTTCGTGTCGCCAAAACCCGGCGCCTTGATAGCCAGAGCCGAGAATGTTCCGCGAAGTTTGTTGACGACCAGAGTCGTGATCGCTTCTCCGTCCACATCTTCGGCGATGATAACCAGCTCTTTTTTGCCAGCTTGGATAATTTTTTCCAACAAAGGCAAAATATCGGCAATAACGGAAATCTTTTTGTCGGTTATTAGAATATAAGGGTCGCCAAAAACAGCCTCCATTGTTTGTGTATCGGTGGACATATAGGCGCTAATGTAGCCACTCCCAATCTGCATACCTTCGGTGTGTTCTCTAACCAGACCCATAGTTTGTGATTCTTCCACAGTAATGACACCATCATTACCGACTTCGGTCATAACGGTAGCAATCAATTTGCCCACATCTTCATTGTCGGCGGAAATAGCGGCCACTTGGGCGATTTCCAACTCGCCCTTGATGACCTTGCTCATTTTCTTTAGTTCTCTGACTATTTCTTCCACGCCTCGCTCAATGCCACGACGAATCTCCATCGGGTTGGCGCCGGCGGCCACATTTTTCAGTCCTTCGGAGATAATAGCTTGGGCCAAGAGTGTAGCGGTAGTCGTGCCGTCTCCCGCGACATCATTAGTCTTTTCCGCCACTTCTTTAATCAATTGGGCGCCCATATTCTCAAATTTGTCTGGCAAATCAATCTCTTTGGCGATAGTCACGCCATCATTGGTAATAGTGGGGCCGCCATAGCCTTTATCAAACATCACATTGCGCCCTTTAGGACCCAAGGTAACTTTCACCGTATTGGCTAGGGCGTCAATGCCCCTTTTGAGGGCCTTTCTGGCTTTTTCATCGAATAAGATTTGTTTACTCATATAAAACCTCCAGTTAAGTGCGATGCGAATAGGGCAGATAGCGTGCGAATCTACGAATCTTATGAGAATTGAATTATTAGCATAGGGATTCGCTATATTCGCATGTCATTCGCGGATTAGCATCGCTTTATTTTAAAATCCCAAGCACATCTCCCTCTGACAAAATCAGTAACTCCTCTCCATCCACTTTTATTTCGGTGGGAGTATATTTGGAAAAAAGGATGAGATCGCCGACTTTGACGGCCATCTTTATCGTCTTGCCATCATCGTCCAATCTTCCCGGTCCAACAGCCAAAATCTCGCCCCTTTGGGGGCGCTCCTTGTTGGCGGTGTCAGGAATGAATATGCCTGATTTGGTTTCTTGCTCTTCTTTTTCTGGGCGAACCAATATTTTGTCGCGTAGGGGTTGGATCTTCATGTTACTACGAAATTACGAATAATACCGAATATACAAATTACGAATTAAATGCGCTTGTAATTCGTAGGGCTCTTTCGCCTCATGACGAAATAAGAGCTAAGCGCGCTAATAATTTTAGCAAAATCAGGAGGAAAGGTCAAGGGAATTATCCCAGTCTGTGTTGGCCACTCTCTTCCAGTCTCGGGTATGAAATTTCAATATATGGTCGTCAAATTTTACCGATGTTGGATTGCCGAACTTTTTTTGTGTCCGCTTAATCAATGGTTTCTGAACGAACCGCGCGATAGACTCCCAAAATCGAGGAGTAAAAAATATCTCAAGACTTCGCGAAACTATTTTTGAAGGCCAAGAGAGGCGGAAATTAATATAATAATCAGTGATATTGTTGTTCGCGTTGGGCAAATCTTTTTTTGTCCAATCATTAGTCGCTTTGTATTTTTCAAAGGTCTTCTCTTTGTTGAAGATAGGCGCGTTTTGCGCTATCCAATAGGAGAGGAAAAATTCTCTTTCCCTTGGAGCGATGTAAGACAAATCCATTTTGTCTTCGGCGATATACATTGAAAGGCAGGTTTGGCCAGCTATTCTCTGGCCGTAACGGCGGAGCAGTAAAAGATGTAAGACGAGCGACGAAAATCCCCGAGCAAACCAAAGATGATTTTTGGTAGTAATAATGAAAAAGTCCACATCACTTTCTTGGTCGCAAGTGAAAAGTGCCAGAGAATTGTTGGCTACAATTGTTTTGATGAAGGGGCAATACGAGAGGATTTTCGCGGATTTGATAGCTTTTTTCCAATATCTTTCGGAGATGGCCAGACGTTTGGCGCGCAGATCTACTAGCTCTTTTTTACCGGGTAGAAAGTAAAATTCTTGAGACATCTCTATTTTTCCCTTGATTACTAGTTCGTCAAGCGCCGACATTACTTCATCAAGAGTCGCTTTGTGGCGAAAAAGATAATTCCATATTTCAGGAGAGGTCATCGGTTGTCCGAAAGCGTCAAAATAAGCGATGGTGAAAATTATCGCTCTGTGAAGACCCTCTGGTTTTTGTTCGTTGCGCATAGGGATATTTGTGGCTATACTGAAAAGGGAGATTCCAAGTATATTTTAACATAAAATATGAGATATTCATGAAAAACCCTAAAAAAAGCCTATCTATTGTCGGTATTGTCTTGGCTGTCATTTTGGTAGTGGGGGTGTGGATGTATTTTTCTCCTCGCGTAATCGCTGATGCCCGCGTTAGCGGGTGGTATTTTGGTCATCAAAAATGGTCGGGAGAAATTTTAGTAACGGGCGATGTGATGATCTTTGGCGATTTGGCAGTGGCGCCGGGAACGATAGTGAAATTTGTCGTAGGCGATGACCGAGGGGGTGGCGACGAAGTGCCGGCGGATGGGTTCAACGACGCTGATCCGACACGATTGTTAGCATATTCCACCACTCATTCCAGTTTGACTATCTTGCGGAAGCTGATAGCGGTCGGGACGAAAGAGCAAAAAATCGTCTTCACTTCCGCTAGTGCCAAGCCAACTCTGGCTGATTGGGAAGCAATTGTTTTTTTCGGCAATGGCAGTGTAGTGGACAATACGCTTGTGGAATACAATAGGAACGGACTTAATCCTATCGGTCGTCAAGCGGATAGTGTCATCAGAAATACTACTGTTCAGCATGTGCTTTGGGGCGCTATCTCTACGGCGCATTCCGGCATTAGCGCTATTGGTAATTATTTGGCTGACGCTGGACACGAAGGTCTTGATGTTGGGTATGAGGGGACGGGGCAGGTTATCCGTGGCAATACGATTGAAAATTGCCATACCGCTATCGTTGTTCTCGGTGGTTCGGCGATAATTGAAAATAATGTTATCAAAAATTGCGGCGATGGGATTTTCGTTGAAGAAGGAGCATCGCCGACTTTGAAGAATAATAGCATTACTCTCGCCCTGCCCGACAACCCCCTTTCGTGGCGGTATGGGGATTATGTAATACCGCTGTTTGAGAAACCGTAACGATTAGTAACGAGACAATTTTTTATGCCAAATATTCACGAGACATACAGCGCGGGAGGGGTAGTCATCAATCCAGAGGGGCTGATTCTAGTCGTTAATGTAAAGGGCGTATCATGGACTTTGCCGAAAGGACATATGGAGAAAGGAGAAGACGAATTGGAAACGGCCAAGAGGGAGATTTGTGAGGAATCGGGGGTATCTGGTTTGGAACTGGTTTTAAAATTAGGCACATACAGTAGGTACAAAATGCTTCCGGAAAGCAAAGACGATCTGCCAGAATTAAAGCACATCACTATCTTCCTTTTCAAAACCAAACATACAGGAGCGCTCAAGCCAGTGGATCCAGAAAATCCTGAAGCCAGATGGGTCAGGAAAGAAGAAGTGGCGGATTTACTCACCCACCCGAAAGACAAAGAATTTTTCCTATCTATTATGGACAAAATAGTCACTTAGTGGCTAAGCCACTAAGTGAATTTCTTCGGATTAATTTGGATATTCCATTCGGATTGAGATTTGGATATACTTAAGTCTATGAAAAAAAGAATTCTTACTGGTATCAAGCCGACGGAAGATTTGCATATCGGCAATTACCTCGGGACTTTGGTCAATTGGCCAGGGTATATTAAAGATGGCTACGAATGTTATTTTTTCGTGGCCGATCTTCATTCGCTTACGGTCGATTATGATGCGAAGAAAAAGCATAAGCAAATTTTGACTTTGACTGCGGAAATTTTGGCAACAGGCGTAGATCCCAAAAAATGTGTTTTGTTCCAGCAATCGGCCATCCCCGAGCATACCGAGCTGATGTGGTATTTCAATTGTTTGACCCCTGTTTCTTTTTTGGAAAGGATGACGCAGTACAAGGATGCTATTACCAAAAAAAAGGAAAATGCCAATGTCGGACTCTTCACCTACCCGACTCTGATGGCTTCAGATGTTCTGCTTTACGATACAGATATTGTTCCGGTCGGCACTGACCAAATCCAACATTTGGAATTGGCTCGCGATATTGTTCGATTTTTCAACAATCGTTATGGCAAAATCTTCAAAGAACCGCAATTGAAATTGACCGAAATGCCCAAGGTGATGTCGCTCTCTGACCCAACGAAAAAAATGAGTAAATCAGGCGGAGAAAAGTCTTGTATTTTCTTGGCCGATTCACCAAAGGTGATTGCCGAGAAATTGCGCAAAGCGGTGGCGGATGAAAAAGGTTTGGAAAATTTGAGGAGTTTGGCCAAGATTTTCGTGAAAGGTTTTGAGGCGAAAAAATATGTGAATAATAACTTGAAGCTCAAAGAGGACCTGGCGTCCGGTATCGCCGACCATTTCGCTACTTTTCGCAAAAAGCGCAAAGAACTGCTCAAAAAGCCGAAATATTTGGAAAAAGTATTGCTTGACGGCGCCAAAAAAGCACGAAAGGTTGCAGAGAAAAAAATGATGGAGGTGCGAAAAAAAGTAGGAGTGAGATAATTAAAAGAAAAAAATGAGTAAACCAACAAAAAATGCAGGTCTGATTTGCATCATCCTAACGGTGGTAACATTGGCTGGTGTTTTGATGGGGTTCTTGGCCAAAAATCCTTTCATTGCTGTTTTGTTTCTTGCTCCTACGGTTATTTATGAAGTCTATAGAACAGAGGGAAAATCAACCAAATTATCATCTTGGATTATTCTGAT
This sequence comes from uncultured Candidatus Saccharibacteria bacterium, assembly GCA_964355795.1. Taxonomy (GTDB): domain Bacteria; phylum Patescibacteriota; class JACPGU01; order JACPGU01; family JACPGU01; genus CAYHEQ01. The sequence goes on along the minus strand of CAYHEQ010000004.1, from coordinate 1,023 downwards.
AGCGCTTGTTTTGGAAATGATTTTTATTATTACAAAAACTAGCTTTGACCTCGCTGGTTTTTTGGGTAAATCAGAAGAGTTAATCGCTGGCTACAGGGTTCCTCTTGGCGATATCAAGATTATTGGCCCAACCATTATGGCTATTTGTTCTATTATCTTATTTGTAAAAACTTATGGGATATACACGAAATGGCTGGCTGTGGTGATATTCGTCTCTTCATTCGCAGTAGTTTATATTATGGATCCGGAGATTTTTCAAGATCTATTTCGTATCGCCGTAAAGGAAGGCATCAAGCAAATAAATTATTAAAAGAAAAATTTTATGTCAGAAGAAAATCCCATTGTTTCACCAGCAGTCGCTCCCGTTCCTGTTGTTTCACCAGAGGAGCCAAAAAACACCCCCAACCTTCCAAAGAAATCCGGCTGGGCGATTTGGACAGTCGGCGCGGTTTTGGTAGCGGTAGTGGTGGTCGGCGCTCTCATTTTCTACAAGGACAATTTCACTTTTGAGAAAGACGCAGGTAGCGATGTCGCCAAAGAGTCATCGGGGACAGAGAAAAAAACCTATAGCGAAAAGGATGTTTTGGCGATTTTGGCCAAATCTTGCAGTATTACTACCATAGAATACGATGCGATTATCAATAGTGGTAGCGCCAAAAATGTGCCCATCAAATTTGCGATTAAATTAAAGTCTGATGGTTCTCTAGAGAGCTTTGCCGGAGAATTCACCGGCGCCTATCCCAAAACTCCCAATGAAGATGTTATTGCGGTTCCATCGGGGCTGAAAGCCGTATGGAAAGAGGGTAAATTGTATGCGGTTCTGCCCCAGATAGGAACCATGTTTGCCTTGCCTGTCCCGACCACTACCAAAGAATATTTCCCCGCCAACATTTATAAGACATACCAAGTAGTGGGTGAGAAGCAAATTGATGGCAGAGATGCTCTGGGCATCAAGTTCGCCTTTCAGGGTGGCAAGTACCCATTTCTTCAGACACTTTTGTTCAGATCACCGACCTTGGAAAG
>CAYHEQ010000003.1:20671-43518 GCA_964355795.1 uncultured Candidatus Saccharibacteria bacterium | reverse complement strand
AGATTCACGGCTTCAAAGGCCGCTGTCCTACCGTTAGACGATCTCCCAATAGCTAAAACGATTATTTTTTTAGAATACTATCCAAGAATTTTCTTCCTTGACCAGATTTTAGAAACTTTTCACGTTTCATTGCTTCGGCTCTAGTATTGTAGGTTTCTGTGTGTATTAATTTCCATGGTCGATGTCCTTTTGTAAATTTATAATCACCCTTGTTGTGGCGACGCAATCTTTCGTTGGGGTTCTCGCCACTACCAACATATCGGATGGAATCCCTCTCGCTCATTAAAGCATATATGAAATATGGCATATTACATTTAATTAGCTTCCTCGCCAGAGGCGAGTGCGCCTCTGGCGCAAAAGGCCCATGTCCTACCCGCCCGCAACGCTTCGCGTAGCGATGCGGGCGGGCCATTAGACCTGCCTGCGCAGGCGGGCGGATCTCCCAATAGCTAAGAAGTAAGAAAGCAAGAAAGTAAAATTACCTTTACATTCTAACACAAAAGACCCCCTATTCCTAGAAGAAGTTGGGGGATCTTGGTGATTTCAGGATTTATTTCTTATTCTTTTTAAACTTTTTCAATTTCAAGAAGAACTTTTTCAAGGGATGATCCATCTTTGTTTGACAATCAATGCAATAGATAGCCGATGGGTAGGCCTCTAGTCTTTCGGGGTTTATGTCTATGTCGCAAAAGGCGCACTGGCCATAAGATTTGGCTTCTATCCTGTGGAGAGCGACCACTACGCTCCCAAGGAGCTTCTCAATATTTTTATCTAGGGCAAGATTTAAGGTATAAGCCGTAATCTCGGCGGCGTTTTCCTCATCTTTTGACCCGTATTCAGGATAAACAGGGGCGAATTTCTTGCCCTTTTTCTTGGCTACTTTGGCCAATTCTCTCTCTAGCCGATCTTTTTCGGCCAAAAGCTTTCCTTTGATTTTTTTGATGTTTGTGGTCTCCATGATATGCCCCTCTACATTTATATATACTATTTTACAGCAATTAAAATATATGGGAAGCTTTTTTCAAATTGGCAGGGAATGACCTTTGTGATAGTATTGTTGATAAGGAAAGAAACAAAAACATAACAGAAGATTATGGAGATTATTTTTATTGATCTGGGTTTGGCTATTATTCTGGCTACCCTTCTGGGGATTGTCGCCAAGATGATTCGCCAACCTTTGATTATTGCCTACATTGTGGCTGGCTTTCTCTTGGGATCTTCTTTTGTCGGTTTTTCTCAAAGTAAAGAAATGATCTCCCTTTTCTCTACGATGGGCATAACCTTCCTCCTTTTCATTGTGGGCACGGAGATTAGTGTGGGGAAAATAGCCGAAGTAGGGCTCAAATCTTTCCTCATTGGCGCTGTTCAAGTTATTTTCACCGGAGCTGGCGGGTATCTTGTTGGCCGCGTTTTGGGGCTCGATCTATTGCCGAGTTTTTATTTAGGGATAGTGGCGGCTTTTTCTAGCACAGTGATAGTCATCAAGCTTTTGTCAGAAAAGAGGCATCTTTCCTCTATGTATGGCAAATTGGTGGTGGGTATATTGGTGTTGCAAGATATTTTGGCCTTGGTGGCTCTAGTGATATTGTCTAGTATTGGTAGCGATTTTGATATTTCTCCCGATATATTTTTGAATATATTGGTTAGGGGACTTTTACTGGGAATCATCATCTATATCTTTAGTCGTTTCATCTTGGATCGTCTGTTTCGTTACTTGGCAAAATCAGTAGAATTGCTTTTTCTCGCTAGTATCGCTTGGTGTTTTGCTGTTACTGGTCTTTTCTTTTTGTCAGGATTTTCTATGGAAATGGGAGCGCTAGTGGCCGGTATTTCTATTGCGCCTTTGGCCTATAGCGAAGAGATAAGATTGCGATTATCTTCTCTGAAAGATTTTTTCCTCATCCTTTTCTTTATCGGTCTGGGAATGCAGATGGATTTTGTAGGAGTCAATTTGACTATATGGCCTATCGTTTTGCTATCTATGGTGGTTATTTTTCTCAAGCCTTTGTCGGTGATGATAACGATGAGCGCTATGGGTTTTGCCAAGAGAACGAGCTTCTATACTGCCATCTCGCTATCGCAAATGAGTGAATTTTCTTTGATAGTGGCGGGGCTGGGATTGGCTTTGGGGCATTTGGACAAGACGGTCTTTTCGCTGATAATAGTGGTGATGATAATCTCCGTGCTTGTCTCTTCTTATCTCATCACTTTTCTTGGCAATATCTATGCCTTGGCCAAGAAGGCGCTAGTACTTTTTGAAAGAGATGGCCATTTAGAATATCAAGGCTCTCTTGAATACAAAAATCATGCCGTTCTCTTCGGCTACCATCGGCTTGGGAGCAGAATAGTTCATGCCCTGAAGAAAAATTGCAAGAAAATAATTGTGGTAGACTTGGATCCGGAGGCCATAGAGCATCTAACGGCCAAAAATATCCCTTGTGTCTATGGGGATGCTTATGATGTGGAGCTTTTGGTAACAGTTAATGTTGCCAGCGCCAAAATAATAGTGACCACTATTCCGGCCAAGAGAAGTAACGCGTATTTGATAAAAAAAATAAGAGAAGTGAACAAAAGAGTCGCTATCATTGCTATTGCCGATCAGGCCGAAGACGCCATCTTTCTTTACAAAGCGGGAGCTGACTATGTTGTCTTGCCTCACTACATCAGCGCCGATCATGTTATCAAAATGATTACCAAAATTAGTCAAAAAGCCCAGATGTCCAAAATAAGAAAAAAACACATTATAGATTTGGGTAATATGATAAATTGAAATGTCACTAAAAATTTCCAAGAAGGAAAAAGAGATAAAAAATAAATCCACTAGGGAATTGCGCCATTTGTGGCTATTTGCGTTATCTTTTATTTTGATAATCGTCACGTTGTTGTGGGCTGGTAGCGGAATAACCAAAGCTCAAAAATTAAAGATTGATGGCAAAACAAATGTTAGTGAAAAGATATTTACTCCTATTTATAATTACGAAATATTGTCGCAGTCGGAAAGTCCGGAGATGTTCTATGGTGATACAGCCACTCTGTCTCTCAAAATAAAAAATACTGGCAATACTATTTGGTTTGCCAATGGCAAAACCCCTGTTTATCTCGGCGCCTCACATCCCATAGACAGAGGGGTAATTTTTTACAAATCTTGGTCTGATGGCTGGCGGTCCGGTAACCGAGTGAAGATGAGTGAGACAATGGTCTATCCGGGACAGTCGGTGGATTTCACTTTTGATATAGTAGCGCCGCCGAAGAGCGGTATTTACCGAGAATATTTTACTCCCATGGTGGAAGATATGGTTTGGATGAAAGATCTGGGGATTTATTGGGATGTGACAGTGAGAAATCCTGAAAAACTCAAAGAAAACCTCAAAGTTGTCATTGATGGTATGCCGGAAAAATATATCAAGGTGGATTTGTCGGAGCAGAAGCTTTATGCTTATGAAGACGGGCAGTTGAAATACGAATTTATTGCTTCTACCGGTCGGGCGGGGCTAGATACACCTGTCGGCACGCACAAAATCTACAATAAATATTCGGTAGCCTACAGCGCGCCTTATCAGCTTTTTATGGATAATTGGATGGCCATCTCGCAAGATGGGCTTTTTGGCATTCATGCTCTGCCTTACTGGATTTCCAAAAGTCAGGGAGGCAAGAGGGTTTATGAGGGCAACCAAGATTTGGGCAAGAAAGTGTCGCATGGCTGTATTCGCGTGGGGGCGGATGAGGCCAAATTGCTATATGCTTGGACTGATGTTGGGACGGCAGTTTATGTAGAAAAATAAGAGGTTTTCATTAATTTCGTACTTGCCCCAAGAGGGATTTTGAGCTATACTACTAAGGGTAGGTGGGCTACCACCTTTAGTTTTTCTTTGAGAGAAAAAGCTAGGGCTAAGAAATTAAAAAACTAAAAAATTAAGAAACTAATAATGGGGGGGTATTGGGTTGTTTCCGTTTTATTTTCTTAATTTTTTATTTTATTATTTTTTTAGCTGATGGTTAGCGCGAAAGAGGGTTCGAAAAAATATACCGCCGAGTCTATTCAGGTGCTGGAGGGTTTGGAGCCGGTCAGACTTCGCCCCGGAATGTATATCGGTTCAACGGGCGTGGCTGGCCTGCACCATTTGGTATGGGAAGTTTTGGATAACGCGGTGGACGAAGCGATGGCGGGTTTTTGCACCGAAATCACCATTGAAATTTTGAAAGGCGACAAGATATCTGTTTCTGACAATGGGCGCGGTATTCCGGTTGATGTGCACAAGCAAACCGGCAAATCCGCTCTGGAGACTGTTCTGACCGTTCTGCACGCCGGAGGAAAATTTGGCGGTGAAGGCTACAAAGTCTCCGGCGGTTTGCACGGTGTGGGCGTTTCGGTAGTGAACGCTCTTTCCACCTATCTGCGCGCCGAGGTCAAGCGCGATGGCAAGCTTTACGCGCAGGAATACAACGTCGGTCACTCTAAGGCAAAAGTGAAAGAAGAGGGGAAGTCCACTGGCACCGGTACAACCATCATCTTCCAACCGGACGCATCGATTTTTGAAACAACGAAATATAATTTTCGGACTATTGCCGATCACGCTCGGCAGACAGCATATTTGACGAAAGGTCTGCGCATCAATGTCGTTGATTCGCGCGAAGGGATAGAGTATTCGGGAGACGAGGATAAGGCTGGCAAAAAAACATTAGTTCCTGCCCAAAGAGAGACTTTTTGTTTCGAAGGCGGAGTTGCTTCTTACGTTTTGCATTTGAATAAAAACAAAGAACAGCTGAACCAACCGCCGGTTTATATTAACAAAACGGTAGAAAATATGACGGTGGAAGTGGCGATACAATATACCGATGCTTTTTCCGAAAATGTTTTGTCTTTTGCCAACAATATCTACACGCCTGACGGCGGGATGCACATGACGGGATTTCGCACGGCGCTGACAAGAGCTTTGAATGATTACGCGAGGAAGGCGGGGATTTTAAAAGACAATGATGACAATCTGTCCGGCGAAGATGTGAGAGAGGGACTGACCGCTATCGTTTCTGTCAAGCTTCCTCAGCCACAATTCGAAGGACAGACGAAAGCAAAATTGGGCAATCCGGAGGCGAGGACTATCGTTGATAGCATCACCGCTGAAGGGCTGACGATTTATTTGGAGGAAAATCCGGGAGAGGCCAGGAGAGTTTTGGAAAAAAATGTTCTGTCCGCCAGAGCGAGACTCGCCGCCAAGGCCGCTCGTGACACTATTATTCGCAAGGGCGCTCTGGAGGGCATGACTTTGCCAGGCAAACTTTCTGATTGTTCCAGTCGTAAACGGGAAGAATGCGAGATATATATAGTAGAGGGCGACTCGGCTGGTGGTAGCGCCAAGCAAGGACGGGACAGAGCCTTTCAAGCTATCTTGCCCCTGCGAGGAAAAATCTTGAATGTGGAAAGAGCGCGACTAGATAGGATGTTAGCTTCGGCCGAAGTTCGCGCTTTGATAGTGGCGCTCGGCACTGGCATCGGCGAGACATTTGACGCCAGTCGTTTGCGTTATGACCGAATCATTATTATGACAGACGCCGATGTTGATGGCGCACATATTCGCACTTTACTTCTGACTTTCTTTTATCGCCATATGGCAGTTTTGGTTGAGGGTGGTCATATTTACATTGCTCAACCACCTTTGTACAAAATAACCAAAGGCAAAGACAGTCGTTACACTTATTCCGATGACGAGAAAGAAAAAGTTTTGAAAGAAATGGGTATCTCTGCTGAACAGATACAAGTTGTTGATGAAACTTCTAGTCCAGAAGACGCAGAGGCGGAAGGCGAAGCAGTAGAAGAAGGCGCGGAAGAAGAGAAGGTGGCAAAAAAAGTAAAAAAGCCATCCAGGCCAAACATTCAGCGCTACAAGGGTTTGGGAGAAATGAACGCCGAACAGCTGTGGGATACGACCATGGATCCCGCTAACAGAATCCTTTTGCAAGTGACAGTTGACGATGCCGCGCGCGCTGATGAAATGTTTAGCACGCTCATGGGAGACGAAGTCCCACCTCGCAAACGCTTCATCCAGGCGCATGCGAAATCAGTAAAGAATTTGGATATCTAGTCGCTAATTTTCACGAATTAACTCTAATTGCTCGAATAAGAAAATAATATGGCAAAGGAAGAAAAAGACAATCTGGAAGAGAACGTTAACCTGAATGACCAGATAGAAGCCACCTCCTATGATGGGCGGTTTGGGGTGTTGAAGCCACGGGAGATTTCTGATGAGATTTCGCAAAGCTATCTTGACTACGCGATGTCGGTGATCGTCGGGCGCGCTCTGCCTGATGTTCGAGACGGCATGAAGCCGGTGCATCGCCGCATCCTCTACGCGATGAATGATATCGGTTTGCGATCAACCGCCAAATTCAGAAAATCCGCCACTGTCGTCGGTGAAGTGCTGGGTAAATATCATCCCCACGGCGATGTGGCGGTTTATGATTCTATGGTGCGTATGGCGCAAGACTTTTCCCTGCGCTATCCTTTGATTCAAGGCCAAGGCAACTTCGGTTCGGTGGACGGCGACTCGGCGGCGGCCATGCGTTATACCGAAGCGAGGATGTCCAAGATCTCCGAGGAAGTCGTGGCTGATATTGAAAAAGACACTATTGATTTCATTCCCAATTATGACGGTTCGCACAAAGAACCGGTCGTTTTGCCATCGAAAGTGCCGCAACTACTTTTGAATGGTTCCGAGGGTATCGCCGTTGGCATGGCGACCAAGATTCCCCCTCACAATCTTTCCGAATTAGTTGACGCTACTACGCACTTAATCGACAATCCAGAATGTAGTGTTGACGACTTAATCACTTTCGTTCCGGGACCTGATTTTCCCACCGGCGGTTCTATTTATAATGCGGAAGAAATTCGCCAAGCGTACACGACCGGCAAAGGCAATGTGGTGATGCGTGGCGAGGCCAAGATCGAAGAAAGCAAAAAAGGCGATTTCAAAATCATCATTACCGAGATTCCTTTTCAAGTGAACAAAGCCACCTTGGTAGAAAAGATAGCCATGCTAGTCAAAGACAAAAAGCTAATCGGCATTTCCGATTTGCGTGATGAGTCTGATCGCGACGGCATGAGAGTCGTTGTTGAGCTAAAGAAAGATGCTTATCCGCAAAAGATTTTGAATTCTTTGTACAAAATGACGCAACTCCAAGAAAGCTTCCACATGAATGTTTTGGCGCTCGTTGACGGTATCCAGCCAAAGGTTTTGAATCTTAAGGAGACTCTAGAATATTACATCAAGCACCGACAAACAGTCATCACGCGCCGAACACAATTTGAATTGAAAAAAGCCAAAGACCGTCTGCATATATTGGAGGGCTTGAAGATTGCCTTGGACCATCTAGACGAAGTCATCTCTACCATTCGCAAATCAGCCGACAAGGAAGAGGCCAAAGAAAACCTGATCAAAAAATTCAAACTATCCGACATTCAAGCGCAAGCCATCTTGGATATGCGCCTGTCAGCTTTGGCCGCGCTAGAAAGAAGGAAGATTGAAGACGAATACAATGAAATGAAGAAATTGATCGGTGAGCTGGAAGCAATCCTCTCGAGCGACAAAAAGATCCTTGGAATCATCAAGGATGAAATGCGTGAAATGAAAGAAAAATACGGTGACGCGCGACGTACGAGAATTGTCAAAAAGAAAATCGGCGAATTCAAAGACGAAGATCTCGTTCCGAACGAAGAGGTCATCGTGACGCTTTCGGAAAGCAATTACATCAAAAGAATGCCCGCTAATACTTATCGCGCGCAAGGACGTGGAGGCAAAGGGATTATTGGCGCGACCACCAAAGAAGAAGATACTATCACTCATGTCTTGTCGGCGATGGCGCATGACTTCATCCTTTTTTTCACCAATAAGGGTCGTGTCTATCAAACGCGTATTTTTGAAATTCCCGCAGCCTCTCGCATCGCCAAGGGTCAAGCTATCGTTAATCTCATTTCTTTGGCATCAGACGAAAAAGTGACCTCTATGATAACTTTGAAAAATCAGGATCAAGAGGGCTTCATGTTCATGGTGACAAAGAAAGGCACAGTCAAGAAAACGAAAATCGCCGATTACAAAAATGTCCGTAAGTCCGGCATCATCGCTATCAAATTGGATCAAGGCGATGAGCTGGATTGGATTAAAGTAACGAGCGGTAAAGAGCAGATAATGATGGTGAGCTCTGATGGACAATCGATTCGTTTCAGCGAAGAAGATGTCAGGCCAATGGGTAGAGCCAGTCGCGGTGTCCGTGGTATGAAAATGAGGGGCGCCGATCATGTAGTGGGGGCGGATGTGATCACGGAAAAAATGGTAGGACTGAAATTACTGGTTTTGTCCGCCAATGGTCTGGGCAAAAAGACGCCTATTGAAGAATACAATGTGCAGAATCGTGGTGGCTCGGGAGTTAAAACCGCTAATGTGACCGACAAGACTGGAAAATTAATTGGCACCAAGGTTATTGATGATTCGCAGGTGGCTGATTTGATATGTATATCAAAAGAAGGCCAAGTCATTCGCACACCGCTGAAAGATATTAGAACGATCGGTCGCTCTACTCAAGGAGTGAGAATAATGAGGTTGAAAGATGGAGACAAGATTGCCTCCATGAGTATTATGAATGAGGAGGGGGAAGAGATAGATGGCCAAGAAAATAACAAAATAATAAATCAAGAAATTAAGGAGACGAGAAAACCTATAGAAGAAAACTCAAGTCCAAAAATTGAAGTTCAAAAAGATGAAGAGGACGAAACGGAAGAAGTAGAGGAGAATGTTTCTACAGAAAAAGCTAAACCGAAAATTGAAAAAGTAGTCAAGGTAAAAGATGCCAAAAAAGTCAAAAGTCAAACCCGCCTGCCGGCGAGGCAGGAGTCTGTAAAGTCTAAAGTTAAGAAAATAACGAAAGTCAAAAAAGTAGTTAAGGCTAAAAAAGTTGCAAAACCAAAACCTACCCAAAAGGCGTCAAAGCCAAAGGTTACAAAAAAGGTTAAAATTTCTAAAAAGCCAGTGGCCAAGAAAAAGTCAGGAAAACCCGAAGGCATCAATTTCTTTTCCGCCTCAACCTTCAAAGGCAAATCGGCTGTTTTGAAAAAAGACCAAGACGACAAAGGAGGAGGGTTTAGGATAAAAAGGATCTAAGATGAAAGAAGGGGGCGCTGGCAAGCGCCCCCTGATATTTATCTCCTTGCTATTTTGTGGTAAAATAGTGGAAAGAGAGCTAGAGATATGAAAAATCTTTTTGAAAAATACATCCAGTCTGTCTCTGCCAAGTTTTCTCACGAGGAGACCAGCGAGATGGGGTATCGCACGGACTTCGAGATTCTACTCGGAGGAGTCTTTGAGTCGATGAAGATTCAAAGAATAGATCATGATGCAAAAGTCAGGGATGGCAACAAGCCAGACTTTGCAATAATCAAAAACAACATTCCTATACTCTATGTGGAAGCAAAAGATATTGGTGTATCTCTTGATAAAGTCGAGCAGTCTGAACAAATGAGTAGATACTATGGCTATGCAAACCTTGTTCTCACCGATTATGTTGAGTTTCGTTTTTACAGAAACGGTCAAAGATATGAAGATCCCGTGAAAATAGCTAACTTTGACATAAAAAGCCGGACTATTACGCCGATTCCAGAGAACTACGAACATGTTGCCAAATCGCTACTTGATTTTACGAAATCGCATAAAGAGCCAATCAAATCAGGTAAACACCTTGCGAAAATTATGGGAGGCAAAGCGCAAAGAATTAGAGATAACGTGAGGCAGTTTCTCGCCTCTGATTCTAGTCATGGTTCTGAACTCTCGCGTGTCTATGAAACTATCAAGAAACTTCTCGTACACGACATAACGCCAGACAAGTTTTCTGATATGTACGCCCAGACGCTCGTTTACGGATTATTTGTTGCGCGCTATCACGATGACACGCCTGAGACCTTTTCCCGTCAAGAAGCCCGTGACCTCATCCCAGCTTCTAACCCATTCCTGGGGCACTTCTTTGACCATATTGCTGGGCGAAGTTTTGAGAAACGGCTTGCGTATATAGTGGATGAATTGTGTGAAGTTTTTTCTCATGCCGACGTTCAGGAATTAATGAAAGAATATTTCAAAGACGACTTATGGGGCGAGACCCACAAGGGTCCCGATCCGGTCATCCATTTCTATGAAGATTTTTTGAAAGAATATGATGAAGATTTACGCAAAAAGATGGGGGCGTATTATACACCGCTACCAGTAGTGCAGTTTATTGTTCGTTCTGTCGATTATCTACTAGAGAAAGAGTTCGGTCTTACTAATGGTTTGGCTGACACATCAAAGACAGCAAATGGCCTTCATAGAGTCCAAATACTCGACCCTGCTGTTGGAACGGGAACATTCATCAGTGATGTTATAGGAAAAATTTACACAAAGATATCAGAGAATGGACAAAAAGGTAGTTGGCCACAATATGTGCATCACGATCTCTTGCCTCGTCTCTATGGTTTTGAACTTATGATGGCTCCATATACAATTGCTCATTTGAAATTGAGTATGGCATTGAGAGAAACCGGATTCAAATATTTTAATGAAACGCGTAGCGGTAAAGCGCGTCTCGGTATTTATTTGACCAATTCACTTGAAGATATAGGTAAGCACCCAGATTTACTCGCTTTTGACTTTGCGGCCAGTATTGCCGAGGAAGCAGAAGAAGCTTCAAAAATAAAAAACGAAAAACCAGTGATGGTGGTTTTGGGAAACCCGCCGTATTCTGGTGAATCAAGTAATAATTTTGAAAGCGCAAATAGGCTTATTGATAAGTATAAGGTTGAGCCGGGAGGTACGCAAAAACTAAAAGAGAGAAATCCAAAATGGCTCAACGATGATTATGTTAAATTTATTTCCTTTTCGGAAAATCTTATAGAAAAAAATGGCGAAGGCATCTTAGGCTTCATTACCAATCACGGTTATTTAGACAACCCAACATTTAGGGGAATGCGGTGGAGACTAGCTCAGACCTTTGATGACATATATATTCTTGATCTTCATGGTAATGCTAAGAAAAAAGAAACTAGTCCTGACGGCAGTAAGGACGAAAATGTTTTTAATATCCAGCAGGGAGTTGCAATTATATTGGCTATAAAAAAGAAGGACGGTAGGATAAAACAAGACGCAAGAGTTTTTGTCTCGAATCTCTACGGCAAGCGTGAGTCTAAATTCGAAGCACTTAGAAAACGAGATATAAAGTATGCGGAAATAAAATTAGATCCAAAACAATATTATTTTGTTAATCAAAACCTTGAAGGTAAAGATGAATACGACAGGGGGTTTTCCGTAAATGATTTATTTATGACATCGAGCGTGGGAGTAGTGACGGGACGCGATGCTATCGTAATTTCTGAAGATAAAAATTTGTTAAAAAAGAATATTGTTACTTATGCCAACGACCCAAGTTTTGATTATGATGAGAAAAAAGTTTTAAGGATAAGTTACAGACCTTTTGATGTCAGATATATCTATTATGATAAAAGCTTTATAGAGCGTGGGCGATGGGATGTAATGCAATTTTTTGCTGAAAAAAATCCAAATGTAGGTTTCATATTTAAGAGAGGCGGGATTGAGGAAAAATCCTCACCGGTATTTCTTTCTAATTTCATATCTGAGTCTAGAAGTTGGTCTCGACCAGGAATGGAGGGGATTGAATCTTTGGCGCCTTTATATTTATATGATGCTCAAGATAAAAGAATCCCAAATATCGACCAAGAAATTTGGGGCAAAATAGGTGCGATAACGGGCAAAACAACGCCGGAGAATATTTTGGATTATATCTATGCTTCTTTACATTCGCCAAGGTATAGAGAGAAATACAAAGAGTTCTTGAAGATTGATTTCCCCCGTGTGTCATACCCGAAAGATAAAAAGCAATTCTTTGATTTTGCCAAGATTGGCGAAGAGTTGCGACACCTGCATCTCATGGAGAGCCCAAGGGTCAATAAGCTAATAACTACATATCCCGAAGTGGGCGATGATGTGGTTGAGAAGGTAAAATACGAAAACGGCAATGTCTATATTAACGAAAAACAATATTTTGGCAATGCACCAGAGATTGCGTGGAACTTTTACATCGGTGGCTACCAACCAGCACAAAAATGGCTAAAAGATCGCAAGGGACGTACTCTTTCAAATGAAGACATTGAGCATTATCAAAAAATAATTGTGATTTTGGTTGAAACCGAAAGGTTGATGAGGGAGGCAGATAAAATAGTATAATAAAATAAAAATAAAGCGAGAATAAAGGATGAATCAAAAAGAAATAGCGAGACTCCTAGAATCATTCGAAGACAAGCGCAATCGCACGATTGTTATTGTTGACTATGGCAATATCGAAAAATGGAAGTATAGTACAAAATGGAAAATTGGTATACGAGAACTCGCCCAGTTAGTGAAAAACTTTTCAAAAGGTAGTAGATCACTTCGTCGTTTTTATTATGGCGCTGATTATGGAAAAAACGAAAAGTCAGTTGAGCTATCGGGGTGGTCAAAATATATTCTTGAAACGGCCGAAGCAAATGGCTTTGAGGTTATAGATAAGAGAGTTAAGTACATTCACAGTAGGGATAATGTGCATGGTTTTGAAAAAAAGTGCGATCTTGATGTAGAAATGGCCATCGATTTGATTCGAAAAAGAGAAGAATATGATACAATCGTATTATTTTCTGGTGATGGTGACCTGATGTGCGCGGTTAGATATCTGCAAGAAGAATATAAAAAACAATGCATCGTGTTTGGCGCTAGAGATCACACAGGCAGAGAGGTTTTTGATGCGCAAAACGATGCCGTAGTAAGCGATATCTTGTTTGCAGAAGATTTTGAATATAGGTTAAATATGGAACGCTTTGTAAACGGCAAAAAACGGTAAAAATCAGAAAACCACTCTTACGAGTGATTTTCGATCAAAATCCGGGTAAGCCGAAGCTTACGTATACATACTACCATACCTGTCAAGGAAAGTCAATAATCTTTGTAGTATAAGCCAAATATTACATTTTTAAACTAATATTTTCAGAATTGTAGCGGACAAAAGGAAGGCTTTATCCACAATATCTCGTATGAAAAATATGGGCTGATGCCTCGCTACGTTCAATTTTTGAATAATTTCGTATAATCTGGTATAATACAAGAAGCGGGCTAGACCCGTTTGTTAGTATGTTGCCCTATCAATATGAAGATATCTGATATTGCTAAAAAAGTTGGTTTACCCATCAAAGAACTTCGCGACAAAGCGAAAGAGTTTGGTTTTGCTATTGCTTCAAAATCCAATACGATGAGCGACAAGAAGGCGAAGGAATTCATGGATCTTTTGAATCAACAAAAAAACGGAGAAACAGAAGAACAAAAAAACGGAGAAACAGAAGAACAGAAAAACATAGAAACAGAAGAGACACAAAAAAAGATAATCAATATTCCCGATGTTATATCGGTCAAAGATTTTAGCTCAAGACTAGATATACCTGTTGTCAGGGTCATCACGGAGTTGATGAAAAATGGCGTCATGGCCTCTATTAATGAAAATATAGATTTTGAGACAGCGGCTATTATCGGTGAATCCTTTGATGTTAGCATAGAGAAAGAAACAAAAGAAAAGACAACAGTTGAGAAAAGAGATAATGGTGGCGGGACAAAACAATCGCGTCCTCCAGTTGTTGCTATCATGGGGCACGTTGATCATGGCAAAACGACTCTCCTTGATTACATCAGAAAGTCTGATATCGCCGGCGGAGAGTCGGGCGGTATTACCCAGCACATAGGAGCATATCAGGTAGAGAAAAAGAGTCGCAAGATTACTTTTCTTGATACTCCAGGACACGCGGCTTTTTCGGCTATGCGCGAGCACGGCGCTCGTATTACTGATATCGCGGTTCTAGTGGTGGCGGCTGATGACGGTGTCAAACCTCAAACTAAAGAGTCAATTAATTTCGCCAAAGATGCGGGAGTGCCGATAATTATCGCTATTAACAAAATAGATATGCCGGGGGCGAATATAGATAAGACGAAAGGTGAATTGGCAGAACTAGGGCTAGTCAGTGAAGAGTGGGGCGGAACAAATATCATCGTTCCTGTTTCGGCCAAGAGTGGCGAGGGAGTAGACACTCTTTTGGATATGATTTTGCTTTTGGCCGATATGAAAAATATAGAAAGTTTTGTGGATGTTCCGGCCAACGGTTTTGTTATTGAATCACATTTGTCTCACAGTAAAGGACCCCTGGCTACTGTTCTCATTCGCGACGGTGTTTTGAAAATAGGAGACGCTTTCACTATTGGGCGGAGCGTCTATGGCAAAGTGAGAATGATGACAAATTACAAGGGGAAAAAAATAAAAGAAGCTGGCCCTTCCGACCCTGTTCGCATCGCTGGACTTTCTGGCCTACCCAATTTTGGAGAAGTTTTGGAAGTGGAGGAAAATCCGGGAGACGCCAAGATGAAGATAGCTAAATTACAAAAAGAAAGTTATTTCAAAGGCATCAGACCAAAGTCTAGTCTCGCTCAAGTATCTTCAGCTATTATGTCCGGAGAAATGAAGGAATTAAGACTGGTTATCAAAGCGGATGTCAGTGGTTCTCTGCAGGCCATCAAGGATGCTCTAGGCAAGTTAAGTTTTGTTGAAGCCAAGGTGAAGATAATTTCTGATGGTGTCGGCGAGATTAGCGAATCTGATGTGAAAATGGCGGCAGCTTCGGAAGCGCTCATAATTGGATTTCGAGTTGATGTGGGAGTAAATTCCAAAAAGCTCATTGAAAAAACTGGAGTAGCCGTAGAAACTTTTAGTGTTATTTATGAATTGATGGATAGTATCAATTTGACTTTGTCGGGTCTTTTGAAACCAGAAGAGGTGGACACAGAAACTGGCAGGGGCAGTATTCTCAAAATTTTCAAAGACAGTAAGAAAGATAAAATATTGGGTATCAGAATAACCGAAGGGGAATTCAACAAGGGTTCAAAGATAGATATTTATCATGACGGAGTGATGTTGGCTACGGGCAAGATTGTTACTATGAAAAGAGGGGACGAAGACATCACGGAAGCCAAGAAAGGTATAGAGTGCGGATTAGGAATTGTCCTTCGTGATATTGGGGAAGAAAAAATAAAGATTGCCGAAAACGACAGCGTGGTGGTTTTGAAAAAAGAAATCCAACAAAAAGAATTGACAAAAGGCTAACTTTTTGTTCCTACGAATTACTAATCTTTACGAATATACAAATTACGAATTAAATTTATTAGAAATCAATTCAGAGGTTCGACCTTAGCTTCGAAACTTCTCCAAGGTCGAACCTCGGATTAAATAACCAGATTGTATAATACAGATAATATGAATTAAATTTTTCCGTATATCCGTACATATCAGTAGTGTTTAGTATTGTGAAAACTGTTGGTCTAATCGGTAGAACTAATGTTGGTAAATCCACATTGTTCAATCGATTGATAAAAAGTAAAAAGGCTATTGTCTCGGATATAGCTGGGACAACCAGGGACTTTCTTGAGGGTGTAGTGGAGATGGACGGGAAATCTTTTCAGCTCATAGACTTTGGTGGCGTAGATTTTTCAGCCTCCGGCAAGATAGAGGAAAAAGTGCGAGAGAAAGTCTTGGAAAATATTGACCAGCTGGATCTGGTCGTTTTTGTAGTAGATGGCGATGCGGATATTTCCCAACAAGATTTGAAAATCACCGAAATCTTGAGAAAAAAGAATAAGCAGACAGTTTTGGCTGTCAACAAAGTAGATCACGAGAAAAGGGACGGTAAGGCCTATGAATTTTATTCTCTTGGATTTGATAAGACCGTGTTCATCTCTGCTATTCACGGGAGGGGAGTGGGGGACCTTTTGGAAGTGGTGGCAAAAGAGCTCAAACTGAAATCATCAAAAAAAGGGCAAGAAGAATTTTTCAAAATAGCTATTATCGGGAGACCCAATGTCGGCAAGTCCTCTCTCTTCAATATTTTGTGCGGGAAAGATCGCAGTATCGTTTCGGATATTGCTGGCACCACCCGTGATGCTGTGGACATCAATGTGGCGATAGATGGAGATAGTTATACTTTCATTGATACGGCGGGGCTAAAAAGAAAGGTAAGAGTGGCAGAGGGATTGGACAAAACTTCTTCTTATGAAGCTATCGCCTCTATCAAGAAAGCGGATTTGGTTTTATATATGGTGGACGCTTCGGAATACGCGGTATCTTACGATATCAATCTTTTGAGCTTTATTTTTCGAGAAGGGAAAAGTGTAGTCGTCATTGTCAACAAATGGGATTTGAAGAAAGACCAACTAGCAGAGAAGCAGTATAGGGAAGCTCTTTGCGCCGACAACAGTATATTCAAAAAAATGCCCATTATCTTTACTAGCGCTCTAAAAGGATACGGCATAGAAAAAATATCTCAAGCCATCAGGGAGATTAAAGAAATTTCCGAACAAAGAATAAATACTTCTAGATTGAATAGAGAGCTGAAAAAAATATCAGAATCAATGACGGGTATCCGTGGCAAAATATTTTACGCAACGCAGACCAATAGCTTCCCTTGCGAATTCATAATTTTTGTCAAAAGAAAACAAAGCTTCAAGGCTCAACAGTTAGAATTCATAGAGAGCAGATTGCGAGAAAAATTTGGATTGTCGGGAGTAGCTATCAGGCTCTTCTTAAGGGAAAGAGAACATTAAAACGCTGATGATTAATCTTGAATGTTATAGATGGGTTTTTCTACCCGTCCGATGCCAACGATTTTTGGTATTTGTAATTTGAAAGATCCTATTTGTCTTTCTATCCATGGGGCAATTTTTATATACAACCAGACTCGACCCACGATATTTTTTTTCGCTATTGGTCCAAGGCTTCTTGAATCATAACTGGCGCCACGATTGTCCCCCATGGCAAAAACCTCATTGTTCTGGACTGTCGTGTTTTGCGAATCAGACAAGGTGGCAGCGAGATTGGAGGCTGGTAAATAATTTTCTTCTAGTCGCATACCTTTGGGATACTGGGGGCTGGTGATGATAACACCCTTGTCAAAATTTAATTTTTCGTCAGGAAGGCCGATAACTCTTTTGATATAATTTTGATAGACGCTAATATGAGGCTTGAAGACTATCACTTCTCCTCTCTCCGGCTGACGAAATCTATAAGACAACTCATCTATTAGGAGATATTCGCCATTGTTGAAATTGGGAGTCATAGAATCACCTTCCACATAAAATGGTTGGACTAGATAGAAGCGAATAACAAAAGCCACGGCTACTACCAAAACGAGTGTTTTGCCTATATCCCAGATGAAATTGACTATCTCTTTAGTGGCTACCAAAAAAGACTCTCCGTTCGGCAGTTTGCGGGAGAAAGAGCTACTTTCTGTTTTTTTCTCAACAGTGGCCTTTACTTTTTTAGGAGACATAAAAATTTAATTGCTACCTTACACACCAATAGTATCAGAAAAACAAAGACCGCGGAAGAAGTTTGTAAAAAAGAGCTATTGTGATAAAATATGGTTTGTTGTTTTTTTCAGGCGAAAGTAACCTAATCGATCATGGAGCAATTCTCACAGGTAGAGCCACAAATAGAAATCATCCAGCCGGTCAAGAGAAGCTACGGGAAATATATTGGCGCTTTTGTAGCTTTAGCGTTTTTGGCATTGGTAATCTTTTTTAGTGTCAGAGCCTATACTGTGGCGAAACGAGTGATGGTGGCGCGGTCTAGCAATGCCTCACCTCTTTTGGTGGACGATATAGAAGAATTTCTCAAAGACCCGGGATTTATTAGCAATTTGAAAGAGGGAGACAGGAGAGTCAACATATTACTTCTAGGCGTTGGGGGCGGAGATCATCCCGGCGCCGAGCTCACTGACACCATGTTGGTTGTCAGTATTGATGTGAAAAACAAAGCAGTGGCGATGCTCTCTATCCCGCGCGATCTCTATGTGCCCGTGAAGGGATATTCTAATACCAAGATCAATAGTGTCTATACTTTAGGTCTAGAGAATAATGACAATAATATTCAGAAAGCCTTTGAATTGGTAAAGGGCACGATAAGCGATGTTTTTGATGTCCCTATCCACTATTTAGTTCTGGTAGATTTCGAAGGCTTCCAGAAAGCTATTGATGCTATCGGTGGTATAGGCGTAGAAGTGCAAAGTGACATTTATGATTCCGCGTATCCAGACAAAAACGTTACGGGGTATGAGCCATTTTCCATAACTCGTGGCTACCATATTTTGGACGGGGAGACTGCCTTGAAATACGCTCGGTCTCGTCACGGTAGTAGTGATTTTGATCGCGCTCGTCGTCAGCAAGAGATCCTGACCGCTGTCAAAGAAAAAATGATGGAAAAAGACAATATATTTAGCATCAAAAAGATTAATGATCTGGTGGGCATTCTGTCCGATAATATCAAAACCGACCTTCAGTTGTCAGAAATAGACGCGCTTTATAAGATAGCCAAAGGCATCAACAAAGAGAATATCGCCACCAAGGTTTTGGACGACAGTAGCGATAGCCCTCTCTACGCAGATAGTTACGACGGGATGTATGTTTTGGTGCCCAACGATCCCTCGTGGGATGAGGTCAAGGAATTCATTCGTCAATATTTCAAAGATCCTTTCACCGCTTCAGAAAAAGCAAAAATATCTATCAAAAATGGCACTACTACGACAGGGCTGGGAACGAAACTGGCCGAACAATTGAAGATTTTCGGCTATGACATAGTGGATATTTCTAACGCAGATGACAAAAAATACGAGTCCACATTCATCTATGATTATTCCAATAATGGCAAAAAAAACACTCTGAAATTTCTACAGGAGAAACTAAATAATGCTCCCGTCGTTCGTCTTGATGATAAAGCTAGTCAATGGGACATAGAAATAATTATCGGGAAAGACTATAAAAGCATAAAATAAGGATAGCCAATGAAGTTTATCTCAAACCAAAACAAGTCTCTCATATTAACCTTGCTCAATTTGATATTCTTTGAGGTCGTTGTTTTTTTTCTAGCTTCTGGCGATGTTCTCTCTAGTACCAACATGGGGTTACTGGGCCTCGTAGATATTCTTCTGATTTTCTTTTCGATGCTGTGGTTTATGACCATTAGGGGAAAGGAGAAGGGGTGGATGAATCACCTCATTCCGCCATTATTAATTAATCTATCAGTGACCTCTTTCTTGTTTTTCTCTACTTCTATGTGGTTTAGTCAGGTAGCCTCTCTGGTGGGCGCTTCTCTGATATTCTTGTCGTTGTATTTTTTGGAAAAAGACAGCAGGAGGCGATACCTGGTCAACGCTTCTGCGTTCTTTGCTTTTTTTCTGTTTTTTGCTAGCGCGTATTCTCTGGCTATCATATTGCCACAGTTTTACTATTTGGCGGGAGTTTTGGCAGTAGTCTTGTCTGCCACATTCATATACTACAAGCTGAGCAGTATGATTGATGATCGCATCTTAGTAATATTTCTCGTCTCGCTCTTTGCACTTTTGATTTTCGAATTTTTCATAGTAACCATTAGTTGGCCAGTCAGTTCACCTCTGTTGAAGTCTCTGGCCTTGCTCGTAGTTTATTATCTATACTGGGGGACGATAGAGAAATCTTTTACTCTGAATAATATGAAGAAAGAGGTAATTAGACATATGTCCGTTGTTTTGATCGTTTTATTTTTGATATTAGTATCTATCCTGATAAAAAGTATTTTATGAGAAAACAGCTATCTTTTTATCTCAAGAAAGGCAGTTTGAGGAGAAGAATAATTCTACTCATTTTTCTTCTCCTTATTTTTGTTTCAGCAAATGTTTTTTTAATTTATTTCAAAAATCCTCAAGACAATTATACTAATTTTGTCAAAAGAGTAGCGCCTTTTCCAGCCATAATTATTGGCAACAAAATAATTACAGTGGGGAGCTACGAGAAAGAATTGGCTATAGAGAGAAAGATCCAAGAGACGGCCTACAAAATAAGTTTTGACAGTAGCGCGGATGGGCAGGCTCTTTTGAAAAAGCTCAAGGACTCCACGGAAGAAAAAATGATAGAATACTTTTTGATGGAGAAGATGTTGTCTAATGCGGGACTTGCTGTTAGTGACAACGAGGTGGCCAAAGAATACAATGCCCTCTTGGAAAATGCGGGAGGTGAAATTTCTACGAAAAATATCCTGAAATTTTTTGCTGGGCTGACCATAGCTGAAACTAAAAGTAAAATATATAAATATCTTTTGGAAGAAAAAACAAAAGACCGCTTTTTGTCAAAGGCGAAAATAAGTTCCATCAACGTCTTGGTGTCTGACGCGAATAACCAAGGACAATGGGCGGAAGCAGAGAGCAAGATAAAATTGATAGAGAGCAACATCAAGGGTGGCGCAGGTTTTGATTCCGCTAAACGATCTTTTGGGGCTATGGGAGCGGGGGATGAGGATTATTATGTCGCCGATTTGTCCGAGAATATTCGCGCTGGCATCGCTAATATCAAGGTCGGTGAAGTGAGCGGTATTATCAGGGGCGAGGATGGATATTATCTAGTGAGGGTTATTGAAAGAAAAGGTGGCTATGATGGTAGTCTCACGGATTTTATGACGGAAAAGAAGCAAGGCATAAGAATCTGGCGTCTAATGCCCTAGGGCTTGAAAAAGCCTTTATTTTTTTGTATAATTATCAGGCATTACAGTTCTTCTGGTCGCGTAGTGTAGTGGTCTAACACGTCGCCCTGTCACGGCGAAGATCGCCGGTTCAAATCCGGTCGCGACCGTTTGCGAGTAGAGAGCATACACATAATCGTATGAAAAAAAGGATAGCAGATTTCTTTTTGTCGAAGGTTTTCTTGGGGTCTTTTTATAGATATTCTAAAATCAGGATTATCTGGGACAACAAGCAAATGTCTATACCATTGTTGGTTATACTTTTTTTTGTTGCTCTATTGTGGGGTTTGTGGCTGTGGGGCGTTTCTTCTCTGGGAGTGTCTCTTGGCGGAGAAGGTTTTGTTGTCCCGGTTCCCTTTGTCTCTGGAGCCATGTCGCTACCTTTTTTTGTTTCCCTATTCTCCGCGATCAATATCGCCTTATCGTATGTTGTCTACAAGAAGCTACCCATGGCTTCCTTAATCATAATGGTCACAACCATTATGATTAATGCGCTCTCTATAATTCTGGCTGTGTATTATATTTTTTTAGGACAATAGTTCAATCTTCTCCTAGATGAGACCTCTTATCTTCTGACAGCCTTTTCGGTGATCTGGTATTCTAGATATTTGCCCATGGCCAATCTGGTTTGAGAATCTAGGGCGGCAATAGAGCTGAAGCATATACTGACCACCGGTGCCAAAAGCCACTGATAGACCATTTCTGCGTATCTGAATTTCGGACATTTTTTTGGCCGTGGCGGGAGAAGCAGAAAATTCAGATAAATCATTATCAGCCATCCTATGGCGGCAAAATTTAATATTCTGGTAGCGACTGCGGGGAAGTTGTATCCCAAGACGGTATCTCCGAGATCATGATTGAATATGAATGGGAGCCAACCCAGGAAAGTTAAGTAAACTGGCGTGACTGACCATAGGAGGTGATTTTCTGAAATCTGGTAGATTTGAAAGGCTTTTTTGGACCACGGAATATTCTTGTCCTTTAATGATTTTTTTACTAAAAATGGGAAGTCAATAACTCCCCATGCCCACCTTCTTAGCTGTCTATATTGATTTATTATAGTTTTCTTGTAGCTGTCGGCCAAGACTGCATCCATATGGAGAGGCAAGTAAATGGGTTTCACTTTGTATTCTCCCTTGTAGTAGAAAAATGACATATAGTATTGTCGACTGTCTTCGGGAATGACATCGGTAGCCCAATAATCGATATTGACCACAGACTGAAAACAGTCCGATCTCGAAGAAAAATTGTGCAGGTGAGATTGGCGGAAAGTATTATAGAGAGCTACAAAAGTCCCCGTGATAGCTACTATCCTTGATATAGCAGGCGCTTCCCAGATGTTGTTACTATATATGTGAAATGGTTGGTAGGCAGTTCTGACTCTCTCTTCTGGGTCGAGAGAAAGAAACGCATGCGCCACACAGGCGAAATATTGTGGCTCAACGCGAGTATCACAGTCAAAGTTATGAGAAATAACATTGACTGCCGAAATATTTTTTTTGTCTATGAAAATCTTTAATTGTCGAGCGGCCCAAGTAGAGTTTGCGCTTTTTGAATTTTTTAGTTCTCCTATTATACCGTCGGGATGTGTAGTGGCGAGGATAGCGAAGAAACTATCTTTGAATTTCTCGCTAACAACTTTTCTTAGTCTCGCCCCATGTTCTCCTACTCTCTCCTCTGTGCCTAGGACGAGGATGACCTTGTCTTTGGGGTAGGCTGCTTCCGCGTATGTTTTGATTGAACGAATAACCAATTCTTCTGGCTCTTTGGCAACAACGAATATTATTGCGTGATAAGTTTCTTCCATGCCTTTGGGGTAATCATTTTTCAATCTCTCAAGCCAGTTCACCTTTTTTGTTCTGACAAAACATCTGTAGCCTCTGATGATATTTGTAGCAAAAGATATGGATTTTAGCAACCAAAATATTACGAAACATATCAGAAAGTAGATAACAAATTTTGGCGCAAAAATAGAGAATATTGCTGGCATCAATATCATAAACCAGGACAAGAACCCTGGTACTATTTCCAATATTCTGGTGATCTTATCTTTTCTCATATCAAGCAGATTTTTGCGAAACTAAGTTCAGATA
Source organism: uncultured Candidatus Saccharibacteria bacterium (assembly GCA_964355795.1). Taxonomy (GTDB): domain Bacteria; phylum Patescibacteriota; class JACPGU01; order JACPGU01; family JACPGU01; genus CAYHEQ01. Next base: position 20,788 of record CAYHEQ010000003.1, on the reverse strand, counting down.
GCCCCGAGGAGAATTGCCACCCCTGCGGGTGGTCACCCGAAGGGTGAAACTCCTTTGCAAACAGCCCCGAGGAGAATTGCCACCCCTGCGGGTGGTCACCCGAAGGGTGAAACTCCT
>CAYHEQ010000003.1:0-20571 GCA_964355795.1 uncultured Candidatus Saccharibacteria bacterium | reverse complement strand
TTGCAAACAGCCCCGAGGAGAATTGAACTCCTGTTACCAGATTGAAAATCTGGTGTCCTAACCACTAGACGACGGGGCCAATGGGTCTGGTGGGACTCGAACCCACGACATCCTGCTTAAGAGGCAGACGCTCTAACCAACTGAGCTACAGACCCACATCACAATGCCCTCGGCAGGATTCGAACCCGCAACGCTTGGTCCGAAGCCAAGTGTGATATCCATTTCACTACGAGGGCTAATTTGTTCGAGAATAACACTAGGGTGGCCAGCCCACCGAATCGGCGGGCGACCCCAGTACCGTCCTCCTGATTTTTCTATTGTAAGACAGCCTCACCAGGGTGACCAGAGGGAATTGAACCCTCGATCCCAGTACCACAAACTGGTGTTTTACCACTAAACTATGGTCACCCTGCTATTGCCATCTTCTCAAAAATCTGGAGGAGTGTTTTACCACTAAACTATGGCCACCACAAATTATATTTTTTATTTTATCCGATATCTCACACTTCGTCCAAGACCGATTCTTTCAATTTTTTTAAGCCTTAACAATACTTCTGTAGCTTGCTTAACTGTTGGTCTAGCCACCTTGGTATTCTCCAAAATATCTCTTACGCTCGTTTCTTTTACCTTTTCAATATATTGCCAAACAACTATTTGTTTTTCTGATAAAATCTTTTCAATATTTTCTTTGGACAATAATTCTACAGCCATTTGGGATTGCTTCAAGACAATATCAAAGAAGAAATCAAGCCAAGGGATGATGCTTTCTTTTTTGGTTCCCATGCTTTTCTGGCTTCTACGCAAAGCGATATAGTAATCTGGTTTATTATCTTCTACTAATTTTTCATGTGAAACATAGGGCATGTATGAATAGTCGCTTTGAAGCAAAAGCATATTGGTCAGCACCCGAGATAATCTTCCATTGCCGTCAGAAAAAGGATGAATTTTCAAAAATTCAACTAAAAAGTTCCCAATAATCAAAAGCGGATGATGTTTTTCTTCCTTCAGCTCCTTGATAGTCCACTCCACCAATTCTTGCATTTGCATTGGTGTCAGATAAGTAGGGGCTGTATCGAATAGAATACCAACAGAATTACCCGCTTCATCTATCATATGTACCCTATTTTCGCCTTTTTTATATTCTCCTCGATGACTTTTGTCTTTTTCTACATATTTCAAAAGTTCTTTATGAAAATGTTTTATGGCGCTTTCATTGAGTTTCAAACTTTTCCAAGAATCAAAAACATTTTCCAATAATTCATAATATCCTTTCGCTTCCTGTTTATCGCGGTTGGTAAATTTCTGGATATTGATACCCTTCATCATTTTTTCAATGTCTTCGTCTGATAGTCGAGAACCCTCAATACGAATAGAAGCGCCGGTCGAGGTAATCAAAACAGATCTTTTTAATCTTCCCAAAACTTGAGGGCCAAGTCGCGCTCCATTGATCCAGCGTCCTTTTAGCTCATCTATCTTGGCAATTTTGGAAACAATAACAGAAGGGATATTTTTAATCCTTTTTGAAAACTTATCTTGGACTGAATACATTTTTGTGATTTTTTGATTGTTCTTTGCCATAAACTAATTGGATATTTTAACTATATCCAATTATATCCAATTAAATAGAAAAAATCAACCATTTTTTTGGCATATTCTTACTTTATCAAAAATTTTTGCCAATGCCCCCGGCAGGAATCGAACCTGCAACCTTCGGGATAGAAGCCCGCTACTCTATCCAATTGAGCTACGGGGGCCAAAAAGCAAGCCTCCTGCCCGCCGATTCGACGGGCGCTTATGGTTCACCTGCCCGCAAAGCCATCTCCGAGGATCGAACTCGGGACCTATGCTTTACGAAAGCATCGCTCTGCCAACTGAGCTAAGATGGCTTGATTTTGACAGACGGGTGATATCATTGTTTTGCCACTAAACCATAACAATCACAAATCATTCGAAAGCGGGTAACGGGAATCGCCCGTCCTCCGCAGTAGCAGTAAAGCGGATAGCGGGACTCGAACCCGCCGCTTAACCTTGGGAAGGTCACGTATTGCCCCTATACTATATCCGCTTGCTACTGCTACGGAGGATGGAAACCCGTATCTCAACCTTGGGAAGGTCGCATTCTACCACTAAACCATACCCGCCCTCCAAAATTTGAGCCTAAGCATTACTTTGACTTAGCATTATCTAAAAATCGCCATCTAAAAAACAGGTTATCTATTTAGATTCAAATTTAGGAGGGCACGCCCCCAATAAAAGCGGGTGAACGGAATCGAACCGTCATCACCAGCTTGGAAGGCTAGTGTACTAACCATTGTACGACACCCGCGAAATCGGGGAGATCCGTACGGACAACCCCCTTCGCTTCACTCAATCGGGGAGACAGGATTCGAACCTGCGACCCCCTGGTCCCAAACCAGGTGCGCTAGCCAGCTGCGCCACTCCCCGATAATTACTTCATATTCTCATCAAGCCACTCCCTCAATATCTGCGTTTATAGCCCCAGCCAAAGGCTGGTGAGCCTCTGGCTCAAGCTGCGCCACTCCTCGACAAAAATTCTCTTGAGCTATTTTAACAGAAAAAGTATACCATAAAAAAATTAAATAATCAACAGGTTCAAGACTTTCTTCCTTTAGATTGACAAAATGGCACGGTCTTTTTTGAGGCTGTTTTTCTCCAAGGGCGCGGGTTTCCGCGCTCTTGGAGATTATGGTATAATCTTTCAGTATGGATACGGAGAAAAAGATACAAAAAAGTATAAACAATCAAAAACTCTTGCAATTCGTCTAATAGTCGTCTATAATTAGTCTATAATATATTAGACTATTTGTTATGTTTAAGCCCGACTATTCTATTACTTCAAAAATGTTATCCAATATCAAAAGGATAGATGTTTTGGTTGCGGAACTAAATAAAAAGAAACTCTCAAGATTAGTATTGGCAGAACTTGAGAGGAGAGCATTGTCTTTATCGGCTCACGCTTCTACTAGCATTGAAGGTAACCCATTGCCGCTAACAGAGGTTAAAAAGATATTGAAGAACAGGCCTGAACATCTCCGTGATAGCGAGAAAGAAGTAATCAACTACAACCAAGCGTTAGAAGAACTGAATGAGCTAATCAATAATAAAAAGGTTAAATTTGGCCTTGATATCATACTGAAAACCCAAAAGCAGGTAACCCGTGAACTGATAGCTCCTTACCGCAATGGAAAATTAAGAACAGAACCTGTCTTCGTTAATAATCCTAAAGAAAGAAAAATAGCGTATTTACCACCAGACTTCAAAGATGTTAAGCAATTGATGGTGGAGCTTGTAGATTATATTAAGTCTAATAGGCGCAAGATTGACCCCTTGATATTAGCTGGCATATTTCATAAACAATTTGTCGTTATACATCCCTTTATAGATGGAAATGGGAGAACGGCAAGGCTGATCACTAAGCTCCTTCTGGCTGATTTAGGTATCAATACTTTTAATCTATTTAGTTTTGAAAATTATTATAATCGCAATGTGGGCAAGTATTTTGAGCGGGTAGGAATATTGGGCAATTACTATGACATCAAAGACAAGATAGATTTTACATCTTGGCTAGAATATTTTACTGATGGAATTATAGATGAGCTTATTAGAGTAAGGGGGGAGCTTAAAAATAAGGGGCTTTCTCCAGCTACCCAACTGAAGCCTCATCACGAGAAATTATTAAATTACATTAAGAAGAATGGATTTATTACCGACAAAGAATATTCCAAATTAACCGATAGAGCAAAACCAACTAGAAATCTTGATTTTAGAAAATTGATCAAAATAGGATTAATCAAAAAGCAGGGCAAGGGTATGCTGACTTATTATGAATCAGTATAATACGGAGAAAAAGATACGAAAAAGTATGAGAAATAAAAGCGCTTGTAGCGTTAGCGTCGTTTGTTTGTTTGTGATATTCGCTGTGGCTATCTGGACTTTTGCTATTGTCCCGAGGCTAGATGAAATCAAATATGGCAGTCGCTCTGCTTCTCTATTGGAAGATATAGTCAAGATGATGACGCCAAAAGATACTCTCAAGGAAAGCATAGAAAAAGAAATATCTTCGCTACGGGGGTCGTATGCTATTTACATAAAAGATTTGAAGACCGACAAAGAGACTGCTATCAACGCAGAGCAAAAAATGGAAGTGGCTAGTCTGGCCAAACTTTATGTAGCAGGCCGATTTTATTCTCTAGCCAAAGACGATCCAGCCATTCTCAAGAAATCAGTGGCGCTTACTTCAGCCGACAAGATAGACATGGTGAGCGGTTTGGCTAATGATCCGGTGGGGTCGTATTATTTTGCCAACTATTTGGTAGAGAGTATGTTAAATGCCAGCGATAATATCGCTTTTGCTATGATGTCGCGAGAATTAGGTTACAAAAATATCCAAGATTTTGCCGAGAGTATCGGTTCGACTAAGACAGATTTTTCGGACACAGCGAGTTCGGCGCGCGATATTGGCAATATCTTAACAAAAATCTATAATAAAGATTTCCTAAATCAAGAAATGTATGACAAGATGATAGAGGCCATGACCATTACAGTCAATGAAGATAGATTGCCCGGGTCTTTGCCGGATGGCGTGAAAGTGGCTCACAAGATTGCCACTTGGGACGGAGTGTATGATGACGCGGGGATTGTCTTCGGACTGAAAAAAGATTATGTCGTAGTGGTGATGAACGAAGGAGCGGATTATACGGAGGCGGTGCGAGCTATTCGCAATATATCAAAGCTGACTTACGATTATCTCAATAAATAAAATATGGGCAACGAAATAGCAGATCTCAATCCCGAACAGCAAAAAGCCGTCGAGACTATCGACGGACCTATTTTGATTTTGGCTGGCGCCGGGTCGGGAAAGACTCGCGTGATTACCTATCGCATCGCGCATCTTATCAGTCAGGGAGTAAAATCAGATTCTATCTTGGCGGTGACTTTTACCAACAAGGCGGCGGGGGAGATGAAGGAAAGAGTAGAAAAATTGTTGGGTCATCCTATCGGCGCGATGTGGATCGGCACTTTCCACTCCATTTGTGTTCGCATCTTACGGCGCGAGATTCAGCAGATCGGTTACGATCGCTCTTTCACTATCTATGACAGCGCCGACCAGCAGGATCTAATCAAAGAGTGTCTGAAAGAACTCGGCAATGATGAAAAAATGTTCAAGCCACGCGCTCTAGCGTCGCGTATCTCCGGTATCAAAAATGAAATGATTTCTCCGGAAGAATTCGCGGGTCAGTATACCAATACTTATTTTGACGAAAAGGTGGCGGAAGTGTATGCGATGTATCAAAAAAGATTAAAAGTAGCCAACGCCCTGGATTTTGACGATCTGATAGGCAAGACTATTGAGATATTACAAAATTTTCCGGAAATCAGGAGTAAATATCAGAAGATATTTCAATACATTTTGGTAGACGAATATCAAGATACCAATCACGCGCAATATCTGCTGGTCAAACTCCTAGTGAACGAGAAGAGAAATATCTGCGTGGTAGGCGATCCCGATCAGTCCATCTACAATTTCCGTGGCGCCGACATCCGCAATATCTTAAATTTTGAAAAAGATTATCCGGAAACAAAGATTTTCAAACTAGAAGAAAATTACCGTTCCACGCAAAAAATATTGCTTGCCGCGCAAAAGCTGATTGAAAACAACAGACAAAGAAAAAGCAAAGATCTCTGGACGAAAAATAATGAGGGGGAGGTGATCGGCGTGGTGGAAGCGGAGAACGAAAAGGACGAGGGATTTTATGTCTGTCAAGAAATTAAGAAATTAAGAAAACAAGAAAATAATAACTGCAATGACTTTGTGGTTTTTTATCGGACGCACGCGCAGAGTCGCGCGCTGGAAGAGGCCTTCCTCAATTCTTCTATTCCGTACCGCATCGTCGGGGGCTTGAGCTTTTATGAGAGAATGGAGGTCAAAGATATTCTGGCGTATCTCCGTATCATTCAAAACGGCGCGGATTTCGTCTCGCTTTCTCGGATCGCCAACAAGCCGGCGCGTGGCATTGGTGAGACGGCCTTTGGCCATCTCAAAAAGCTGACCAATATACATGACTTAAATGATGATTTTTTGGGACCGCTAGATACCCGCTCCAAAAAAGCTCTTTCGGGCTTTATGAATTTTTATCGTCGGATTTGCGAGGTGGCCAGCGAGGCAAAAGTCTCGGAGCTGATTACCTCTGTTGCGATAATGTCCGGCTACAAAGAGATGATCCTGGACGGAACGAAGGAGGGTGAGAGCCGGTGGGAAAATATTCGGGAACTTCTATCGGTGGCGCAGAGATTTGACCATCTCGGACCGATGGAATCTCTAACGGCCTTCCTCCAAGACATCGCGCTCATCACCAATCTGGACAACGCGGATTTTCAAAAAGACGCGGTGTCTTTGATGACCCTGCATTCCGCCAAGGGGCTGGAATTTGATTATGTTTTTATCGTGGGTATGGAAGAGAGTATTTTCCCGTCGGGGCAAGCGATGAATGAAGAGAGCGAGATAGAAGAAGAGCGCCGGCTTTGTTATGTTGGTATCACCCGAGCGCGCAAAAAACTTTGTCTGCTCTACGCCAAGACGCGTCTGCTTTATGGTGGCTTTCAAAATAATATCCCTTCCCGTTTTCTGGCCGAATTGCCGGAGGAAGCGGTAGAACATATTGCCTGACCTCGTTTTTCTTGCGGATTATCCTATATTCCCGCCCCAAATATAATTATCAAACTTTGGAACATTTTTTCTCCCAACCAAGCGATATTTTTTTATTCCCGCTATTTTTGACAATCTCGCCAAACGATTCAGATCATTTTTGGTTGGTGATTCTTTCAGTTCGAGAGCCATCTTTTTGTCCAAAATAAAATCAATTTCACTTCCGTCTTTCAAGGCATAATAGCGAATATCTCCGATGTGGCGAATCTGATGAAAGAAAGCGTTTTCAAATTTTGAGCCACTACTGCTTTCCGCGAGAATATCTAATAGCCCATTATCGCAAAAATAAACTTTCTTTGCTTTTACTATCTCGCGGTCTGTGTTATTAGTATGAACGGGCACTCTATAAATCAAATATGTTTTTTCAAAGAAATCTATATATTCTTCGACAGTATGACGAGATAGGCCAGTTAAGCTAGATAGTTTGTTATAATCAAGACGAGTGCCGATACGAGCCGCTAGCATTTTTATCAGAGCGTATATCTCCTTGCCTTTACGGAAGTCAGAAAGTGCTTTGATATCAATATTGACATAAGAACTAATAATATCATTCAGTAATTCTTTTTTCAGCTCTTCTTTTTTTGTCAAAACAATCTCGGGGAACCCCCCGAAATTGATAAACTCTTCGTAATAAAACCTTAATCTTTCAAACTCAAAAGCGGAGAATTTCTCTTCAAAAGGATTTTTCTTGCCATAAAACACTTCTTTGAAAGTCAAAAATTCGCCGAAATCCAATGGAAACATTTCAAAAATAATCTTTCTCCCAGCGAGCGATTGAGTAAAAAGATTTTTGAGGTAATAAGAGCTAGAACCAGTTACGAAAAACTTTATATCGTAGTGGTCATATAAATATTTTATTACACTAGTGATATTCGGCAAAAATTGGATCTCATCAATAGCCAAATAAATTTTATTTTTTATATCGATTCCTTTACTTTCAATATCAAGAAGGATGTTATCGTAATTATTTTGATCAAAAACATTTCTATCTGATAATTTTTCCAGATCAAAATAAGCTTTGTTGTCAGATTTTATTTCGGACAATATTTGCTTTAGAATAGTGGTTTTGCCAACTCGACGCATACCGGTGATGACAATCACTTGCTTTTCTCGGATATATTTTTTGAGTTTTTTGTAGATTTTTCGTTGATATAGCATATTTTCATCTTATTACTAAAGTATATATGTAGTATAACTTTAGTAATACTATTTTGTCAATACTATTTTTGATGTCCTCTAGGTAATATAATATTGAGGCTTATAAAATTTTTGGTATAATAAAAACAATGAAATCACACCGCGCAAAACTCGGGCAGAATTTCTTGGCGGACAATGCCGTTCTGAAAAAGATTGTTGAAGTGGCGGATATTGGTTCCGACGATATTGTTTTGGAAATAGGCCCCGGGCAAGGCTCTCTCACTTATGCCTTGTGCCAAAAGGCGAAAAAAGTGATTGCGGTGGAAAAGGATGAGAAACTTTTTTGCTATCTGCAAGAAAAGTTTTCCAAAATAAAAAATCTGGAGCTGGTAAATGCCGACATCCTTGAATTTCTCGCAGACAGACACTTCCTCGCCGCAGACTTACGCAGACAGGGATACAAGATCGTTGCCAATATCCCATATTACCTGACCTCGTTCCTTCTGCGGACAATTTCGGAGATGGAAAACAAGCCGAGTCAGATGACGCTGATGGTGCAGAAAGAAGTGGCGGAAAGGATGTGCGTCAAAAAAGGAGAGATGAATTTGCTGGCTCTCTCGGTGCAGATGTTCGCTACTCCCGAAATCAAATTTTTTGTAGGTCGCAAATCCTTTCACCCCGCGCCGAAAGTGGATAGCGCGGTGGTAAACTTCACAAATCACAAACTTCACAAAACACAAACAAAAAAGAATGAAGAAATTATCAAACTTGCGAAACAAGGGTTCAGGTCGAAAAGGAAGACCTTGGCGAATAATTTGACGGGGTATGAAAATCTGACAAAAAAAGAGATATTTGCTATACTGGGAGATATGGAATTGTCTGAAAAAATCAGACCGCAGGAACTGGATTTATCAGACTGGCAAAAACTATACAAAGAGATTAAAATAAAAGTATGGAAAATGACATAGATGGTATCAAACGACCACCAAAAGAATCATTACCGATGAAGGAGGGCTACACCACTCCTGTCGATTTTTTTGTTGACTGGCTCAAAAAGCATGGAAGGGAAGAAAAAGATAGCCCAACCCTGAAATTTGATTATCTTTCGCCCGAGCAGAAGGCGGAATTGTTGTGGGCGATTTATCGAGAGGTCAGGAGAGAAAGAATAGAGCTATCAGTGGATATCCGCAAAAACGAAATAGAGAAAGATGAAGAAAGAAAATACAGAGATAACAATCCGCGGGCATGGCAATACCAAGAATGGCTTTCGGAAGAAGAAACAAAAAAAGAGGAGAATAGCTATCCCCCCAAGACCCTCTCTTACCAAGATTACCCACCAAAGTTACAAGGAAAAATAGATCTGTTAGTCGCGCTTTTTGAGGACAAGGGAGCCAACGGGACTTTCAAGGAAAATTTCAAAAAACATTATGACGAAATAGAAAATATCAACGGCGACAAAGAGAAATACCAAGCGCTCAAAAGGCACGAAGAGAAACTGCGGTCAGCCAAACAAGATATTTCGAAGGATATTTTTTCCAATCGAGACAAGGGGATATCGGAATATGACAAAATGCTTCTTAGAAATACGAAAAGAAGTATCGAGGAGATTGAAAAAAAATTAGTTTATATGGAAAAAATAAATCCGTCTCTCGGCGCTCTAATGCAATACGAGAAGATAAGAGGATACGGAGATCAACTACGCAAAGAAAAATTTGTCGAGACTCCCTCGCGAACAAAGATAATAGAAAAATCATTAGCCAAAGCCATGAATGGGTCAATGTTGCTTTTTAACGGGCCATCTGGAACCGGTAAAAATGCCATTGTGGCGCGGATAGCCAAGATATTGACTGGACGGTCGCATTTGCGCACTCAAGGCAAAGACGCGCGGATTCAGGATTTGGTTTTCAGTCGCGAGATCAAAGGTGGCGCTTCCTACAAAGAATACGGTCCTTTGGGCAAGGCCGTTACGGGGCAAAACTCTCTAGAAGAAGAAAAAGAAAATGATGGGCAGGTTCTTTTTGACGATGAATTTAACAATAAAGATGGTGATGGACAAAGAGAAATCGCCTCACAAGTAGCAGATATGAAGCCAGGCAAAAAGATATTTTTGCCTGGGATGACAAGAATGGTGGAAGTAGCCCGCAATTTCCTTTTTTGCGCGGCAGCTAATATCGCCGGCACTCGTTACAAAAGAAATAAAATCCCCATCGATGTTTCCAGAAAATTTGAATCAGTGGACGTCGGTTATGTGCCTCAAAGTAAAGAAGACCCCGAGCTTTACGAATTATTTCTGGCTGGACTGATGGACCAAAACGGCAGAATAAGAGCGGCAAAGGAAGAAATATCTCCCAGTTACGAAACGAAAGAAGAGAAAGATGAGGTTACTATCGATGGTCGCAAATTGACCCGCAAAATCAAAAGATATAATTTGTTGGCCACGGAAAAGACAAAGGACGGCCAAAATAAGGTGGCTGGAGGGTTTTTGTGGCGTTTCGCTAACGCGTTAGGAGAAATAAACAAGTCATTAACTGACCAAAAAACTGTATTAGGAGACGGGGAAGACCAAAAAATCCAGTCCTTAGTTATCGATATCGGCAGGGTTTTGGGCTGGTTGGAGGAATACAAAGGATTTTATAATCTGAACGGTCTAGAAGAGTTTATGATCGGCAAAATCAAGGAAGGTTTTCTGGAGAGCGGAATATTCACCGCCGAGGACAAAAAAATCGTCAATAACTTTTTACGCTATTACGGCATAGATGTTAATAGGCGAGATTTTGCCAAGCCAAAATTTGAGATTTTGACTCCGGTAGAGATCGGACGAATGTCTCCTCGTATTGCATATTACGAAGTTCTCTCAAAAGAATTAGAGATACAGATCCGCAAAGTCAGAATTGGTCGCGAAGTGGTAGATTGCAAAATAGAAGATTTTTCTTTCGGTGACAAGTATTACAGAGTAGACGATATTATAGAAGATAACGAGAGAGTCAAATGGATATTTATCGGTGTGCGAATAGATACTGGCGAGCCCGCTTTCGAGAAATATGAAGCCGTAAAGAAATCCCCATTCTTCCCCGAATCTTCTTTCTCCGAAATCTCCCCCTCGGGAGAGAGGATATCTATTGATTTCGAACAAAGCAAAGCCTACTGGACAGCCTTCTATGCCAAGTACGGCATAGACACTTCTTCTATCTCCGATCTTTCCCTTACTCCCGAAGCTATTGAACAAGCCCTCGACGCCATCAAAGAATACGGTTTTGACAAGATAGGCATCATCCCCATCCTCTCTCCCGATGATCTCATCGGCACCGATAGCGCTGGCAACTACCACAACCAGGACTTTGTTACCTTCAGCGACTCCCATTCTCCCGCTGACCAGACAACGGGAGCCAATGGCCCTCTTTGGATTAACGATGACATCAAAAACCATGCCCATTTCAAGCTCAAACCCACCGCCTTCAAGGTAGTTTTCTTCAAAGACAAGACAGGCAGTGCCGATACTATTGATACCGCTCAAGATGCCACTATCAAAAAGATCCAAAAAGAAAAACCAGAGCTCCTCCATGGTAAACCCGATACTCGTGGCCAAACCTATCCCACTCTCAAAGAGATGGGACAATACCTCGGTCTCGAAGGTTTTGATTTGGTTACCGCTCTCATCTTGGATCGCGAGCATTACGACCAGACATCCTCCCATCTTTTTGAATACCAAAAAAAGAACGGCATCTTTCTCACTCCAACAGCCGATGAATATGGCACCGGCCGGTGCGCGAACTTCCGCTGGCATTCTGATTCCGGCAGTCGCCGGTGGCGTGTCAATCTTTGGGATGATGGCAATGCCTATCCGAATATCGGGGCTGGTTTTCTCCGCAGTTTGGACTATACAACTGGTTGACGCGGATAGATAGGCTAACAAACGGATAGAAAACCTTGTCCCCTTGGCCCCCGTTTCCCTGGATTCCTTTGAATAAAATGATAGGGCAGATAAAATGTTCTTGTCATGGATAGAACTTTCAGGTATAAAATTCTCATTAGGTTTTTGCAATCCCTTCGTTTAGTTCGATATAGCGGGAAGATGGATTCACCTAAGACCCTAAACTGCTTGCTTGCGGTTCGTGTGTTTTGAGGACACCAAAAGATTTTACGTTTTTCGCAGAAAGCGCAGATGGCAGACCAGCATTGGTTTGCTATGCTCCAAGGGATGATCGCAAGCAAAAACCGGCCAGTGCGCGAACTTCAACTGGAATTCTGATTCCGACAATCGCCAGTGGAATGTCAATCTTTGGAATGGCTCGAATACGAATAGTAATCTGGGCGCGGTTTTCTCCCGAAGTTTAGGCAAACCATAAAGACCAATAACTATTGGTCTTTGTTTGTGGGTTTCTGATTGATCAATCCGCCTAGTATTTTCCCTATTTCAAAAATCTGACAATATCTAGCTTCTCAAAAAGATAAAGCAAGGCGTGGATTTTTTGGGATATGTTGTTTTCCCGCGTTATGCTATCCTTCGCACAAAGACACGCAAAAGAATCATTGCCAAGATGACCAAGATGGCAATAAGCAATAATATTTTCATACCGATAGCGATCTCATATTTCGGCTTGTTGCGACATTGTAAAAGTTATACAATCAGAAAAGAGATGTGCGCTATAATATGTGGTTATTATGGAGAAAAAAGAAGCGATAGGATTGCCCCTGACGGAAAAGAATGAGAAGGGGACGGATATTAAGGAGCAATTTAATGATTTGGCGACAGCCGAAGATTATTTACTATGGAAAAAATCTGTGCCGAAAGAAGTGCGAGATATCATAGAGGGGGCGATAACAGGCGCTCCAGCAAAAAAACCGCAAACAGGATTGAAATTGGTAGACCAATATCTGGCAACGATAATTGATTTGACAAAAGGTGGGCAAACAGAAGAAGCGGAAAAATTAGACGAAAGAGTGAGAGAGATGATTCAAGCTACCACCAAGACAAGAACCAAAGAATCAACAATAGATACTTTCGAATATCTCCCCAACCCCGCCGTCTCTTGGGAAGAAAGGAGGAAAATATACGAAACGCAATTAGCGGCTGTCTTGGAATATTTGGCAGAAGAAAGTTTGACAGATGAAAGAGAGGCAAGGTGTCGAGAGGACGGAGAAACGGGAGAACAAAAATTAAGCGCGCCTGATGATAACGATATCCCGCCGGACAGCGAAGACGCAGTTTCTTCTATGGAGCACGGAGTGGAAAAAAGTGGCGAAAAAGGTAAGGCGTATTTTTCCGTCAGCCCTTTTTACGGCGGGTATTACAAACAGCATATTTATGACCGATTTGATGCTAGGGTCGGGAGATGGAGAAAACATAAAGAAAATAAATTTACCGAGACAGAAAGAGAAGATATAGATATTTTGGGCAAAAGAGTCCTTTTTGGTAGAATAAGGGCAGGCAAGCCCCTGGCGATACCTTTACCCTATGGCTGGTCTATCGAAAAAGAAAGCCTCAAGATCAACGCGCCAGAGGGTAGTTTTGGACTGAAGAAAAACCAATACAATATCCGTTATCTGGCGGTAAGGGGCGAAGGAGTTTTTGACTACGAAATGACAATTGGCAGGAAAAGTGTCCCTGATGAAGGAAAATTGACTGAAGATTCCGAGGCGGGAAGTAGTTTGCCAGAAGAATTGGACCAAAAAATAAAAGAGCTGGAAAAATCTTCTTTACAATTTATGGCGCGGGCAAGGTCTTTGGTCAGATTTATTCGCGACCATCTAGAGTATTCCAACGATCCCGATTCTTACAAAAAATATATCTCAGACACAGAAAAATATTTTACCGCTCTTTGGCAGGAGAGAAAAGCTGATTGTTATGTGTCCAATACCTTGGCGGTGAAAGCGCTATTAGAGGCAGGATTCAAGGCCAGATTTGTCGGCGGATTTTATTGTAAAGAAAAAAATGACGACGGTTCGGCTGGTCTTGGCGCAAGCAACGGCCATGCTTGGCTGGAAGTGTGGGACGAGATCGGTAGAAAATGGACGAGATTGGACGCTACGCCAAAGGGTGATCCCAATATGGATGAAGAAAAGCAAGAGCAGGATCTCTCGGAAGATCAAGAAGGAGATTATGGCCAGCAGGATGACGAGATAATGTCCGAAGAAGAGATAGAAAAAAAGATAAAAGAATTGAGAGCAAGACAACAGGGGGCGCAAAAGAGCGAAAAAAGTTTGGCCGATTTGCGATTCGCTGAATTTGCTGGCCTGGCGGGATGTAGTGAGCAAGAGGCACAGCGATTCCACGACGATTTGGAAAGAGTGCGGAAGATAAAAAACGAACAAGGCACTTCTATCTCGGAACTCTTGCGAGAAGAGTGGCGCCGGATAGTAGAGGAGAACATCATTGATGTATCGACCTACAAGGGTCCTGTCAGGATGAGAGAGGGGAGAGTATTGGGAGACCCAGTCGGCGCCTTTTTGGACATCAAAGCGGGGGAGACAAACCCGATTGGTTTTGAGAAAAAATTTATTGTTCCGCAGATTAAGAGAACTTTTGGTGGTATCAATATCTATTTCTCCTTTGATCTCTCTGGTTCTATGGCTGAAGCGGATTTTGTGAGCGGACTAGCAAAGGCGGAAGTGCAAGCAGATTGCGCCTTACTTTTTGCGGACTCATTAATGCAAGCGGCTATTGTCTCCGAAAGAGAAAGCTCTGGTGGCGATAATATTTTGCCTATAAAAATAATGGTGACGCTGGCTTCTGGCACTGCCATCCCCGTTCTGCCCCTGACCGACAAGTGGGGACCGAAAGAGCAATGGGCTTTTTATTCTGGTTTGCGACAAATCGCCACCGGTGGCACTCCTACGGCTGAAACATTGGGGATGATCGAAAATAGCTATTTGACAGAGAAGGAAAAATTAAAAAAGAGATCTACTCCAGCCGATAATTATCCATTAGAATATGTAGTGGAAATGACCGATGGCGCGCCCAATAATGTAAACGCTACTATTGCTATGCATAAAAAATTGATAGAACAGGGCGTAGTGGTTAGGAGTATAATCATTGGAGGCGCGCCCATAGACGAGACGGGGATGTATGATAAAGACGGAAATCCTCTCAAATCTTTTTCCCAGATTCCAAGCATATTGGCCAAAGATATTGTCGGCCAATTCCAAAAGTTACGTCCGGAGAAAATAGAATAAATAATCTTTCACAATAATCCTAACCCCCTCTCTATGCCCGAATACGAATCATTCTCCCCAGAAAAATTAGCCAAAACCAGGAAGCTCTCCCCAGAGGAAGTAGCGGCGCTTTTCGGTCAAATCAAATCCCCATCCTTCCCCGAATCTTCTTTCTCCGAAACCTCTCCTTCCGAAGAGAGGATATCTCTTGATTTTGAATCCATCAAGTCTTACTGGATCACCTTCTATGCCAAGTACGGCATAGACACTTCTTCTATCTCCAATCTTTCCCTTACCCCCGAAGCTATTAAGGAAGCCCTCGACGCCATCAAAGAATACGGTTTTGACAAGATAGCTATCATCCCCGATCTCTCTTTCCAAGAACTGGCGGAAGACTCCGCCTACGAAACCTTCCGCACTTTCTCCGACTCCAATGCTCCCAAAGATCAGAACACCGGCACCAATGGCGCTATCTGGATTGACGATACCATCAAAAACCATGCCAGCTTCAAGCGCAAACCTACCTTCAGAGTAGTTTTCTTCAAAGACAAGACAGGCAGAGTCGATACTATTGATACCGCTACCGATTACACTATCCAAAAGATCCAAAGAGAACAACCAGAGCTTCTTCATAATAAACCCGATACTCGCAACCAAACCTATCCCGCTCTCAAAGAGATGGAGGGATACCTCGGCCTCGAAGGTTTTGATTTGACTACCGCCCTCATCTTGGATCGTGAGCATTACGACCGAACCGCCTCTCATCTTTTTGAATACCAAAAAAAGAACGGTATCTTCCTCACCTCAACAGCCAATGAATATGGCGCCGACCGGTGCGCGGGCCTCCGCTGGAATCCTGGCCCTCGCCGGTGGGATGTCAATCTTTGGGCTAGTGGCGATGCCTATCCGTATATCGGGGCTGGTTTTCTCCGCAGTTTGGACTATACAGAAAGCTAAAGATATTCTAAAACCCCATCAAACATTGAGAAATCCTGGTTCCCTGAATCCCTGCATCCATGGATTCCTGTGAAGCCGTAAAGCTTTGATGACCGAGGGAAGGAAAGCTGACCAAATTCTCCTTGACAAATACAAAATATACGATATTATGTATTTAATAAATACGAATTGTCCAAAATATAAATATGAGCATAATTAGAGACATAACAAAAAAAGCTTACAAATATCTCAATGATGATTTGATCATGATTTTTGTTGGCGCGAGACAGTCCGGCAAAACCACCATATTAAGACAATTGGAGGATTATTTGAAAAAAGTAAAAAAGGCAAAAAATATTTTCTTTCTCAATCTTGATGACATTCAATATCTGGATCTACTGAATAAAACTCCCAAAAATATATTCAATATATTGCCGATCAATCTGAAGAGTAAAAATATTCTTTTTATTGATGAAGTGCAATATCTCAACAACCCAACCAATTTTCTCAAATATATTCATGATGAATATGGAGATAGAATAAAATTAATAGTTTCTGGATCGTCAGCTTTCTATATCGACAAAAAATTCAAAGATTCACTTGCCGGCAGGAAAAAGATATTTGAAGTTAATGTCTTGTCCTTTCGAGAATTTCTAAGGTTTCGAGATGAGGATGGTTTGTCAAAGGGAAACTTTCGAGAGATGTCTCTGAAAGAAAGGGAAAAAGTATCCTCTTATTATAAAGAATATATGATTTGGGGCGGGTATCCTCGCGTTGTTTTGTCTGACGAAGAAGGGAGAAAAGAGGCGCTTCACGATCTGGCCTATTCATATATCAAAAAAGATATTTTTGAGTCCGGCGTCAGACAGGAGGATGTCTTCTACAAAATGTTCCTAGTGTTGGCGTCTCAGATTGGTGGTCTTGTCAATATTTCGGAATTGGCGAATACTTTGAGTGTCTCCAAAACAGTGATAGACAACTACCTTTATATAATGCAGAAATCTTTTCACATATTTTTGCTCAAGCCTTTTTCTAGGAATATGCGCAAAGAAATAACCAAAATGCCAAAGATCTATTTTATGGATCTAGGGCTTAGGAACTTTTTTCTGAACAATTTTGAAATGTTCGATCTGAGGAACGACAAAGGGCAGTTATTGGAAAATGCCGTTTTCAAACAATTCGCGAATAACGGCTTGATGGAGAAAACAAGATTTTGGCGAACAGTTGGAAAAAACGAGATCGATTTTGTGGTAGAAGAAAAAAACGCCTACGAAGTAAAGGTAAATACAGATAGGTTCAAAGAAAAAGATTATAGGGTTTTCAAAAAAAAATATCCAGATATTATCCTGTCTCTCTCAACAGTTGATAAAGAAAAAGATAGAGTAAAGGGACATGAAATATACGATGTCTGGGAGATAGAAAAATAATCACTTAATTTCCTATGCCCGAACACAAATCCTTCTCTCCAGAAGAATTGGCAGGTGGGCTGGAAAATTGGTTATTTAAAATTAAGTCTTGGGGAGCGAGTAATGAAAAAATCAGCGCAAAAAAGTAGAAAAAATTTTTGGGGTCGCTTCGGGCGCGCTATTGGTCCGGGGGTAATCACCGGGCTCTCCGATGATGATCCGTCCGGCATCGTTACCTACTCTATGGCGGGGGCGCGGTTTGGTCTGGGTCAACTGTGGCTCGCGCTTTTTCAACTGCCCTTGATGATAGCGGTGCAGGAAATGTGCGGGCGACTGGGACTGGTCACCGGCAGGGGACTGGCGGGGACGATCAAGAAATATTATCCGCGGTGGCTTCTTTATTTTGTCGTTTCTCTTTTGGTCATCGCCAATACCATCAATATCGGCGCGGATATTTCTGCTATCGGCGCGGTAATGCAAATGCTTTTTGCCGGCGATCTTTTGCTCTGGTCTGTTGGGATAACTATTATCATTATTTTGCTGGAAGTTTTCCTCGGTTACAAAAAATATGTGCAGATATTGAAATGGTTGACGCTTGTCTTTGTCGCCTATATTTTGGTCGCTTTCGCTGTCCCGCAGGATTGGTCGGAGGTGTTTTCTTCTCTCGTCACCCCGCGTTTTGAATGGAACGCCGGCTACATTATGATGATAGTGGCTTTCCTTGGCACCACTATTTCGCCGTATCTTTTCTTTTGGCAGGCGTCAGAAGAGGTGGAGGAAGAAGTGGCCGATGGTCGTCTGAAAGAGATTG
This sequence comes from uncultured Candidatus Saccharibacteria bacterium, assembly GCA_964355795.1. Classification (GTDB taxonomy): domain Bacteria; phylum Patescibacteriota; class JACPGU01; order JACPGU01; family JACPGU01; genus CAYHEQ01. Next base: position 2,402 of record CAYHEQ010000003.1, on the reverse strand, counting down.
GAAGTCGGATCCCCAAAATATCAAAGACAGATTTGTCGCGCGTTACTACCGATACGGCGGTTGGCATGATTTTTTCTCAAGCAGTTACCTTTTTCATCGTCATTACTACCGCTTCCACGCTTTTTACTGCCGGTATTTATGAAATAACATCGGCGCGTGAGGCGGCGGAGGCGCTCCGTCCTCTGGCTGGCGACGGCGCCTATCTGCTTTTTGCCATCGGCATCATCGGAGCCGGACTGCTCGGCATCCCCGTTTTGGCTGGTTCGTCCGCGTACGCGGTGAGTGAAATGATGGGATGGCGCGAGGGTTTGTCCAAATCATTTGGGAAAGCAAAAGGATTTTATGGAGTGATTATTTTCTCAACTTTCATCGGATTGCTCCTTAATATTTTTGGCGTCAATCCGATGCAGGCTCTCCTCTACGCCGCTATTGTTAATGGCGTTGTGGCTGTCCCGCTCATTCTCCTCATCACGCTGATTACTGGCAACGGCAAAGTGATGGGCAAATACAAAAGTGGAGTCCTTCTCCGCGCCTTGGGCTGGTTGACCTTTGCGGTGATGTTGGTAGCGGTTGTCTTAATGTTTATTTACTGGCAATAATAGAATTGTCATTCCCGCGCCCCGAAGGGGTCCCTTTGGGAAAGGCGGGAATCTAGTTCCAAATAAATATGATATAGATTCTTGTTGTGCTGGATCTCGGGTCAAGCCCGAGATGACAAAATAATTTCTTAGTTTTTTACTTTCTTATTTTCTTATGCTCTATATAGTAGGCACACCTATCGGCAATTTGCAGGACATTACCCTTCGCGCTCTGGAAACATTGAAGAGCGTGGATTTTGTGTTGGCGGAAGATACAAGGGTGACGAAAAAACTTTTGGACAAATATAACATCAAAACCCCGCTCATCTCCTATCATGAACATTCCAAAAATTCTCGTGAAGAGGAGATTGTCGCGCTTTTGAAAAGCGGGAAAAATCTGGCGCTCGTGACTGACGCGGGGACGCCGGGGATTGCTGATCCGGGGAATAGGTTAGTGGAAAAGATTTGGGCGGAAGCATCTAGATGTCCGACATCTGGGCATCCTTTGATGTCGGACATCGGAATCCGTATTATCCCAATTCCTGGCCCGTCCGCTCTGACCGCCATTCTTTCTGTCTGCGGATTTCCGACCGACCAATTCGTCTTCCTTGGCTTCCTACCAAAGAAAAAGGGAAGACAAACCTTGCTTCAAAGTTTGAAGGATGAAAATAAAACGATCATCTTTTTTGAATCGCCCCATCGTATTGTGAAGACGCTAAAAGAATTAGCAGTTGCTCTCGGCGACCGCGAAGCTGTCGTTGGTCGGGAGCTGACCAAGATGTTTGAAGAAATCAAAAGAGGCACTCTTTCAAAGCTCGCCCAATATTTCGGCTCCAAAAAGCAGAAAGGGGAGTTTGTCGTCGTTCTGGATTTGCGCTGATTGGGACGCAGATATGCGCGGATATGTTTTTGTAGAGATAGAGCACCCCGACGCTATGGTCGGGACAAGTTGCTCTGGCGCTACTTAATTTACGGCAAAAAAAAGGACTGCGCTTTGCGACCCCCTTTTCTTTGTTACTTTGTAGCAACGATAATCATATCTTCAGCTTCTTTGCTGTATGGTGAGCCATCCCAGTAAGAATAAGCTTTGCATTTTTTGAAGCCTGCTTTTTTGCAGAGCTCCACGAATTCACTTTTAGCATAAACACGAACGGAATAATCTTTAAGAATCTGCTTGCTATTTTTATCTACAATAATCCATACGCCATCAATTCTTTTTGTTCTTTTATTATAGTAATCGATGATGTGTAGTTTTTTTCCTGATTTCAGGGTGCGTATTTCATCGGTTTTGTATTGGCCAGAAATTATTCGTGGCATATTGACATCAGTATGCATTAACAACCTGCCGCCTGGCTTTAAGGCGCGATAAAAATTTGCCAAAACCCTCTCATTCTCTTCGTCGGTCTCGAAAAATCCAAAAGAATAAAACATATTGATGACGGCATCGAAAGCTCCTTTGTAGTTAATATTTAGCATATTTTTTTTGACAAACTGTACTGCAGATTTTTTTCTCCTTGCTTGTGCTAAATGTTTAGAATTGATATCTATTCCAATAACATCAAACCCTTTTTTTGCTAGAGCAATAGAATGGCGACCATAACCACAAGGAGCGTCGAGGATTTTTGATTTATTATTTAGGGAGAGTAACTTCGTAATACCTTTAACTTCAAAAGCAGTCCTTTCAGCGAGGCTTTGTTTTTTCTCTCGATATCCTTCTAGTGAATTATCTCCCTCTATATAGAATGGACCAAAGAAACCATATTCTTCTGACCACCATGGGATTTTTTTTCTCATATTTTTTGATTAGTTGATACTTTTTTCTAG
>CAYHEQ010000002.1:32451-46596 GCA_964355795.1 uncultured Candidatus Saccharibacteria bacterium | reverse complement strand
TGAAACTGATTGATGAAATACTATCAAAATAGCATTACATATTTACCATTAAGCCTTATTTTCCTTCTTCTTCATACTCCCATTATAGCACAAAAGTGGTCGCGAAACGGGGTAACTTGCCGTATCGCCGCCAATATTACAATGGGCTCTTGATATTCCTAATGCTCGGATTCGTCACTTTGGTGTAAATCTGCGTCGTGCGGATATTCTGATGCCCGAGAAGTTCCTGAATATAACGAATATCGGTGCCGTTTTCGATAGCGATTTTTTGAGATAACAAAAAGCCAAAGTAATATCGCAAGCAAGTTTGGTAACTTTTGATAGCACTATGACTATACTATCTCCTTCCTCAATTTCTCGATTTTTTTCTTGATCTCGGCTTTCTTCATCGACAAAAATTCCTCTTGAAAATATCTTGTTCGTGTGCTATAATCAAACTACTAAACGTGGCAAGGATATTTCGCATGTCCTTGCTATTTTTTTGTCTCAAATTTAATATGCTTCTCCAATTTAATGAAGTCACAAAAATTTCCCCCTGCAAATCGCCTAATTTCCTTCGCGGTTCTTTCGCCTCGCGACAAAATAATAATCTCTTTTTTGTCTCTCTCCAAATATTTCAGAACCGGTAAAAAATCGCCATCGCCAGAGAGAATGAGCGCTCGGGAAAATAACCCTTTTTCTTTCATAAGATAAAAAGCCATATCCACATCGCAATTAGCCTTGCGCTTTGTACTCTCATCTTCTTGGCGATAAAGCTTGACCGGTTTTAGGTGGAGCTCATAGCCAAATTCGGCTAATTTTTTATAAAACCGCACTCTTTGCAAATGACGATCAATGAAAAGAAGCATTGGCTCGCTTAATTCTTCCCTCCTATTTTTGACTATATCTGACAAATGTCGCTCCAATTTTTCTATGGGCACAGTTTCTTCATCAATGTAATCATAGGGAAAAGTGTGAATTTCTACCCCGCCAAAATAAAGCGCTCGCGTTACTCCGTACCTAGAGCGCAGATAAGAGAGTAGTTTCTTGTAATCTATCTTCCACCCCAAGTTCTTTTCTCCACCATAAAAAAGGTTAGAGGCATCAATAAAGGCAAAGGTTGGTTGATGTTTGATTTTGGTTTTTTTCTCCTTTTTTCTCATCATGTCTCTATTATAACAAATTTTATTAGGTTTCGCGATAAATACCACTAGGCTACCTATGCCCCTGCTTTTCCTCGTGGTAGCTATTGCTGTATCCCATTTACCGGGAGATATGGTATAATTTTACTTATTACCAATAGGGCAATTTATGAAGGGCTTTTTGAAAAAAAACCGTAAATATATTCTGATAGCAATTCTCGTACCGACTGTTCTTGGTGTCTTGTTTTACTGGTTTGAATACAGACCAACTAAAATAAGGCACGACTGTTCGTGGACTAAAGAATATAAAATTGCTAAACCAGCAGAACCAGGCAATGGCGTAACCATAGAAGAATACAACCGAAGCAAGGAAGATTGGCAAAAATGTATCGATAAATCTGAAGATGGCAAGATTGTTAGCCTAACCAAGAGATATCGCTCCCTGTATGCTGGAGCATGCGGAAAGTTGCTAAAAGATTATATTCCACCGAAACCAGCGGAACCTGCTGATGATTGGTATGAGCCAGCCACAAAAGATGAGTATAGCTTTTGCATTAAAGAAAATGGTTTGTCGCAATAAAAAAGTCGCAACATTACACCACAAAAGCGCCTGGCTGGGCGCTTTTTAAATTGTATTAGTGGGTTTATTTCTTCCGCGCCCTATTCCGGTCATTTTCCGTCAGATATTGTTTGCGCAGACGAATAGATTTCGGCGTGATTTCCAGATATTCGTCATCGCTCATCGTCTCCATGCCTCTTTCAATGTTTAATTTTATCGGCGGAACGAGCTTAATCGCCTCATCCGAACCCGAAGCGCGCGTATTGGTCAGTTGTTTGCCCTTGGTCGGATTGACCGCCATATCGTTGCCTTTGGCGCAATTGCCGATGACCATGCCTTCATAGACCTCTGTATTGGCTTCAATATAGAGCTGGCCTCTCTCTTGCAGATTCCAAAGCGCGAAACCCAGCGCCTTGCCAGTAGCCATAGAAACCATAGAACCCAACTCACTTTTTTCAATTTCCCCGACATATTCTTTGAAACCAATGACTCGCGAATATAGTATTCCCTCGCCCTTGGTGTCAATGATGAATTCGCCGCGATAACCCAAAAGCCCGCGAGTTGGAATATCAAAAATCATTCGCGTATGTCCACCCTCGGGATTCATTTCCAACATTTTGCCCTTTCTTTTGGACAATTTCTCTATCACACTGCCCTGCAGATTATTCGGCACATTGATCGTTACCTCTTCAAACGGTTCCAATTTCACCCCTCCTTCTTCCTTAATAATGACCTGTGGCTGGGAAATCTGCACTTCAAAACCCTCGCGTCTCATATTCTCCAGCAAAATAGAAATGTGAAGCTCCCCTCGCCCGTAAACGCGGTAAGAATCGTTGGCAGAAAAATCAATTTTCAAGCCCACATTGACCTCCAGCTCTTTTTCCAATCTTTCTTTAATTTGTCTATTAGTGACAAATTTCCCTTCTCGGCCGGCAAAAGGAGAGTTGTTGACCAAAAAGTTTAAGCAAATGGTCGGTTCGTCGATTTTTATCTCCGGCAAAGGTTCACTGGAAGCATCAACACAAATAGTTTCACCGATGAAAATATCTGGCAATCCCGCCACCATCACGATATCACCACCGTAGGCCTCACCAACTTCTTTCCGCGCTATTCCTTCAAAATTGAAAAGTTTGGTAATTTTGCCGGCTCTCGTAGAGCCGTCGGCTTTTTTGATAATAATATTGGCGCCAGATTTGATGGTGCCTTCGTAAATCCGACCGATAGCCAAACGCCCAAGGAAATTGTCATAGCCTAAGTTGAAGGGTTGAAAACGCAGGGGCAAAGCTGGCTCTGATCTGGCCGGTGGGACCACGCGCAAAATCGTATCCAGAAGCGGGGTTAGGTCGGAGGAATTGTCAGAAAGCTTCAGCTTGGCCACGCCATCGCGTCCGATAGCGTAAACAGTTTCGAAGTCGAGCTGTTCATCGGTCGCGCCAAGGTCAAGAAAGAGTTCAAAAACCATTTCCTGCGCTATTTCGGGTCTGGCCGCTGGTTTATCAATTTTATTAATAACCACAATGGGCTTCAATCCCAATTCCAACGATTTCTTCAAAACGAATTTGGTTTGAGGCATCGGCCCTTCTTGCGCGTCCACGACGAGCAGAACCGAGTCAATAGAACGCAAAACCCGTTCTACTTCGGAACCAAAATCAGCGTGACCGGGCGTATCGACGATATTGATCTTCGTCTCTTTGTAAAAAATGGCCGTGTTTTTGGAGTAAATAGTAATACCGCGCTCTTTTTCCAGAGCGTTGTTGTCCATACTCACCCCTTCCGCCACCACGCCGGTCTGGCGCATCAAGGCATCGGTAAGCAAAGTTTTCCCATGGTCCACATGGGCGATGATAGCGATATTTCTTATCTCCATAAATTTTTGCTGATTGAATACGAATGGGCAAATCCCAAGGTCTGACCTCCGGGCATCCTTTGAGGTCAGACCTTGAGGCTAAGCCACTGGTTATTTAAATAAAAAATGGCTTTTACAGCCAATAACTAAGGGCGAATACTCTTGTTGACAGTATAGCCCATTCCGGTCTTTTATGCAATAACAACCACCAAGCCCTGCCTCGTATTTTATTTTTCTCTTCTCTTCGCGAGAATACGAGTTAATTCGCGAAAATTCGCGACTACTGAACTTCCAAAATCTTGTATTTAATTATTCCCGCCGGAATAGCTACTTCCACCACCTCTCCCTTCTTTTTGCCCATCAACGCCCTGCCAATCGGCGATTCATTGGAAATCTTGCCACTACTAATGTCCACTTCGGCCGAGCCGACAATGTTGAAGGTAACTTTTTCCCCATATTCTTCATTGTTACACACGACCATCGAACCTACCTCAACACTATCTTTGCCACTACCCCCTTCTTTGATGAGCCTGGCTTTCTTGATCATGTATTCCAATTCCTCAATCCGCCCCTCCACAAAAGCCTGTTCTTCTCTGGCAGAATGATATTCGGCGTTTTCGCTCAAATCACCCAACGCTCTGGCATCTTTAATCCGAGCGATGACGTCTGGTCGGCGCTCGGATTTGAGATGACCCAGCTCCTCCTTCAATTTTTGCAATTTCTCGAGTGTGAGAAAGACATCCTTGGTCATAACAACTTCTTAGAGATACTAGAGATAAAAATGTCCCCGCTTCTCCTTCTTCCTTGGGGGTTATCAATATACCACCATAAAAAGATATGTCAACTACTTTTTTTGCAAATGAAAATAGCTCTAAATAGTTGTTTTTTTGTTGCTTGGTTGCTTAGTTCTTCCGTTGCTTAGTTATCGCAAATATTTCTCAATATTATTCAAGTGCTCATCGTAAGTCTTGGCAAAATACGATTTCCCATCCTTCTGATCGGAGACGAAAAAAAGATAGTCGGTCTGATCCGGATTGAGCGTGGCAGAAATTGCGCCCAGTCCCGGATTACCCACCGGCCCTGGTGGCAGACCCTGATACAAATAGGTGTTGTAGGCAGATTCAGCTTTTGTTTCGTCAATAGTCGGACTAGCGTCGGGACGACGGGTGATATAGGTGATAGTCGCGTCAGATTGTAGAAGCATTTTTTGCTTCAAACGATTGTGATAGACGCTAGATATTTTGGCAATATCAGCCGAGTGAGCGGATTCTTTTTCCACAATAGAAACTAGGGTAATGAAGCGGTGCAGAGAAAAACCCATCTTATTAGCTCGGTCCATAATATCCCTAGTCACTTTATCGCCAAAATTGTCCAGCATCTTGGCAATTATATCGTCCACCGTAGCGTTGGCATAAAATTTGTAAGTATCGGGGAAAAGATAACCCTCTAACGTCGTGTTGCCCCCCAGGCCCACCAAGAAAGGCTTGGAGGAAAAATTCTTCACGTAGGCTCGCGCCTCAAATTCTTTGGCTTTCCCTATCCCTTCTTTTTCTAATTTAGTGGCAATTTGGTCTATCCTTAATCCTTCCGGAACAGTGAACCAGACCTCTTGCCTCTGACCAGAAACCAAAAGTTCCAAAATCTCTTTGGTCGTCATTGCAGGCGAAAGCGTATAATCGCCAGCTTTGATTTTGGTGTCATTTTTGGTCTTTTTGGCGTAGCGAGTGATGATATTGGCGCTTTTTATCAATTTTTGTTTTTCCAGATTCTTGGCTATTATACCGATATTTTCTCCGGGATTAACGGAAAAATTAGCCTGTGTTTTGTCTTGAGAATAAGACTGCGCCACCGCCTTATTCAAAGAAGCCTTGGCATACCAAGAGAAGCCCAGGAACAAGATGATAACGCCGATTATTATATAGAGCCAGTTTTTTTGCATAAAAAAATTTAATGAATTTCGCAAACCACACTCTCCGACCCGAGGTTCGACCTTGAGAATTAGCTACTTAAGGTCGAACCTCGAATGAATTTGTGTAATTCATTCCTTTCTATCTAAATAGCTTTGTAATATCACCTTGGCCGCCATCATATCTTTGGTTTCTCGGGCTTTTCTTTGACTAGTGTTCATTTCTCTTAACATTCTGTCCACTATCTTGGTAGTAAATCTCTCGTCTTCAAAAGCGACCTCACAGCCTAGACAATTTTCTAGCATAGAAGCAAAATCGCGGACATCTTGCGTTTTTTCCGTGTCTTCGCCCTTGAGGCTAATAGGCAACCCCAAAACTATTAACGCAATGTCTTCTCTAATAATGGCCTGCCTCAAGTATTCTATAATATGCTCATTGTCTAGACCATCCAAGACCGCATACTCATGCGCCAGCATCCCCAGATCATCTGTGATGGCCAGCCCAATTCTCTTTTCTCCGTAATCTATACCTATGATTTTCATATTCAAATCTTAATCCTAATCTTTATTCGAATATATCCAAATGAAATTCAATTATTTTAGGACTTACGCGTCTAACCTTCTTCGCAAAGAGGTTCAACCTCCCTCCAGAGGCGGGCAGGCTGGGCATCCTTTGAGGTTGAACCTCAAAATACGCATCAATCATTAGGTCTCACCTGATACTAAACGATATCTAAAAGATTGAGGTCAAACGCGTAAGTCCTATATTTGTAGTAATTTGGATGAAAATTTGAATGTTGCGATTTGGATATCTACTGCTCTACATATTTTATTCTCACGCTCACTCTATTCTCATCCGCCGGGGCGGTTTTGACCAGAAAGGGCGGAAAAAATCTGACATTGGTCAGACTGGTATCAGGATACTGCTCCAAAACACCTCTGATTTCCGGCACTGTTAGCCCAGCTAATTTAGCTTTCAGAAAATCTTCTTTTATTTTGGACCCGATAACCACTCGTGGCTTGGAGAGCAATTCGGCCTCCTTTTTATCCGCATCAAATTTGATCACTTCCCAAGTAACGCTACGATAGCCGTCGCCAATCAAAGCGCTCTGATCAGAAATCATCAAAGGCAGACTGTCGGTCAAAAGTTTATCAAAATCAGGCCTTTTGAAAGTCAGGAAAGAGAATTGCACCTTGGAGCTAACGACGAATTTATCGGCCTCTTCATCTACTTTTTTGCTACTATCGGTCTGTAATATCTTACTGGCCGCCAATCCCTTGACGAAAATATCCTCTCCTTTGATGCCATATTTTTCTTCTATTTTGTTCTTGGCCACTTCTTCTACTTTATCTTGCGCGCCCTTGAGATCTTCTTCGATCATGACTTTCGCTTGACGGTCAGAACCACCCGTCATGGGCTGATCAGAAGTGCCGTAAATGAGGTTGGTCATTTCCTTAATTGAGGCGATAGAGAATTTGCCCGCCGCAATATTATAGGCCACCCCGCCAGTGATAGCCTCCACTTCAAAAGTCACTTTCCCCATCACCAATTCCCCGTAATCAGAAACTCCAGCCGAAGGGATCACCACTGGTTGCTTATTAACAAAAATCTTCTCTTGGCTTTTGAATTCGGAATCAGCGGACAGAGAATAAGCCCGACCTGTTCTATTAAAAACGCTAATAGTCCCCCGCGCCTTGTCGCCCACATTTTTCTGGCCGGTAGTAGCGAATTCCATAGAGACATTTTCTTCTTCCGTTTGCCAACTGGCCAACAGGGTGTTTTTTATTTCCTTACCCGCCTTATCTTTGTCGGCTGTCAGCTTCACCGAGAGTGAAAGTTCCTGCTCCTTGGTATTAGCCGTGACATAGACTGTGGCGTGCGGGAAAATGAAAGTAGCGAGAACGAGGAAGACAAAGATAGCCCCGCCGATCAGAGAGATCATTTTGGCATTAGGCATCCTCCTCCCCCCGCTCTCATAGGCTTCGCGAGGACTTGCGGCCTTCTTAGCGGAGCGAGTCTGTCTATCGGCAGACATGGGATATCGACGTTCTTCGGGTATTGCGGGCAGATCTTTTTCGGTGTAGATATTAGCTTTTTTACTTTCGGACTGTTCCAGCTCTTCTGCGTCAAAAATCCCCGGATCATCAATATCTTCTTTTTGCAAAACGTCCTCTACCGGAGCTTTCTCTTCGGGTTGATGAAAAATACCGCCACTGATAGATTTCTTGGAAAAAGTATTATTTTCGGCCAAAGTTTCTGGTTCCACTTTCATCTTGGCCTCTTTGGCCTCTCCTAGAGTTTCAAAAGTAGCCAGCCCCGCCTTGACGGCGATAGCCCCACCAGCTTCATCGGTGGTAACCAGCGCTATTTTCTTGTTCAGCTGATGCGCTCTTTCTTTGAGCAAACGAAGATTAATGAGAGAGGAAAGCAATATCGCCCCCGTCGGCACTACCAAAACTAGAGCCTCTTCAGGCTCTTTTTTCAATCGGTCAATGATGCTCGTTATCTCCTCATCGGGTTCGAGATAAATCGGTTTGGGCATGAAATCATTATAATACAAATCAGGTTCCGCGTCTATCAGCGCCTATTGCGTCGCTCCCCCCACCGCATTGCGCAACATTTCCGTCATCGGGCTGATGCCTTCAATAATTTCTATCGTCAAATTGGCCAAGGCCATAGAGGTAATATCCAGCGGGCTATTTAATGTGCCCGTCTCGTCAATAATAGTTTTCACCTGCCCGGGCTGAATGAATTCTACTTGTGGCCTCTTGGAGAAAGCCAGTCCTTTGGTCCATTCTTCATCCTCCAGAGCCTGCTTCATTTCGGGAAGTAAAGAACCGCCTCCGCAAAGTAAAATCCTGCGAGGAAGGAGCTCTGTCTCGCCAAATTCTTGCAAGGTCATTTTCACCCCCTCCAGCCAGACAGAAATGTCTTCCGCCAAAATATTAGCCAGTTTCTCTTCTTTTTTGTTATCCAAATCATTAGCGCTATACGCCATTTTCAGCTCCTCGGCTTGAGCAAAAGAGATATTGAGCTCTTGAGCGATATGCTTGGTGAAAGCTCGCCCGCCAATGGAAAATATCTTCGTTCCCTCCAAGCCACCCCCGCGCACCAGGGCGATGTCGGTCGTCCCACCCCCGATGTCCATAAATATCGCGGAGAAGTCCTGCCCCTGCTCCATGCCGATAGAACGCGCCACCGCGTAAGGTTCCGCCGCAATGCCTATTAAGTCCAATCCTAAACCTTCAGCCACACTCTCTAGCGCGCCCAAATAAACCATCGGCGAAAAAGCGTTATAGACCGAAACCGTGACATTTTTGCCAAAAAATCCGATCGGATCGTGGACTTGATGACGGTCTATTTTCACATCCACCACCGCCGCGTTGACCAATTTCACGTCTACTTCTTGCTTGCCTGTTTCCCAAGCAATCTGACTTTTGACTTGCAGTAAAGCCTTTTCCTGCACTTTGTGAACGATATCAGCCAATTCTTTGGGCGTTATCTTGCTGTCGGGATTGCGCCGAATATAATTAATCGTCGTCGTTGTCCCCTTCACTAATTCCCCCGCGATACCCATAATCACTTTATTCGGCGTGATCTTGGCCATCTCGCAGGCCTGCTCTAACGCTTTGGCGCAATTGCCAATCACCCCCTTGAGATCGGTGATCGCCCCGCCCTGCATATCTTTCAGCTCTTGGTGAATCCGAGCCGTGCCCAATATATAAGCGCGACCGTTTTCCACTCGAAAAACCAGAGCTTTGACAAACTCCGTTCCCACATCCAGAGCGATAGCGTGATGATTTAGCTCATCGTAACCGAAAAGCCGATCAAGGAAGGTCATGGATGTATTATATCCGAATCTCAATCCAAATTGAATATCCGAATTTGTCCGAAAATATGTTCCCCTAATCTTAAAAATCGTGGAAACAAGATTAATTGAGGTTCGACCTTGGAGAAGTTTCGAAGCTAAGGTCGAACCTCGGATTCAACGTATATTTTGATATTTTGCCAAACGCTTTGGCAAGGTTCAACCTTGCCAACCCTTTGGACTCGCGAAATAATAAAATTATTGCTTTTTCTAGCGTTTTTTAGTATAATACTCTACACAGACGACGCAAAGCGTTCTTTGAAAACTGGAAAAAGGGAGGTGAGGCCAGAGATGGCGCCCTACAGGATCTGCCTGATACCATGCCCGATTACTTTCCCCGTAGTTGTGCTTTATTTCATCTACAAGCTTCATGGCCTCATCGACCACGATACTTTAGTCAAATATCACCCCTACATAGGGAGCGAAGTGGCCAAGGCACCTTTTGATAAAAGGTCTCTTATCCTCGTGGCTAATGACGATGTCATCAACGATTTTACTAAGGAGAAGATTGAAAAAATTCTCTTTAGGCTGGGCTCTCCTTTTGCGAAAAACTTATCATTCACCAAAATCTGTCGCTTTCTGCAATCGTTTGCCACCAACACTGCTAAGGCAAAACAAAGAAGCGACATTATGGCTTGGTATAAGGTTTTCGTCGACCCATATCTGCCTCCAAAAGAAATTTTGGAGGCCACCAATAGCGCCGTCTGGCAAATGTGCCGGGAGAATAGGGACCCTTTCGCTGACGACCAATTGCCAGAGTTAAGAGTAAGCTACCCTTATGCTCAACCTAACTCCTCTAGACCGCCAGACACCATTCATACGGAGATCCCTCTTTTCAGCGAATCTGACATGGAAAAAGAGCTCCCCGTAGAATGGCAATCCGTCCAATTTCGGGAAGGCAATATCTACGAATTGGCGGGTCGACAAATCATTATCGTAGTCGCTGGTCCACCTCATTCGGGGAAAAGCACCCTGGCGGCTACCTTGACGATTGCCATGCGGGATATGATTAAAAGTTTGTGTTCCCGCAGTGGTTTCTCCGATCTGAATCTTTCGGTGGCATGCGCTGATGTTGACTTCAGCTCCCCCACCTCTTGTCATATTCTGGAACGCTCTCCTTTTTCGATCCGAGGCCAATGGAACGAGGAGACAGCGGTTAAGGCTTTTTGGGCTCTGGCCTCTTTCAAGGAGAATATCGTCATTGCCGACCTACCTGGTGGCCTAGCAGATGAGGTCAGCGGTGGGCCTATCTTTGACTACATTATGGAGATATTAGTCTCCATTGGGCATGTTAGCGTCTTTATTACCAAAGACGCTAGAGAAGAGTGGAAAGTCCGCACTCCTCTGTGGACAGAGTTTTTGAAAAAAACTGGCGCCTACCAATTGGCGCGCATCCATTCTCGACCAGTAGGCGACCCCTTGCAAAGCGCCGTGACCAATCTTCATAACAGCGAGGATTTCATCTCTGGTCGCATTACTGGACCAAGACATGTGGCTATGACATGGGATCCTTTCGCCACATTCTTATCTCAATTTCTGCTTTTTGACGCCCTGCCAAAGTTTTTCCGGAAACAGGCTAGCAAAAGCAGAAATAAGTACAGGTTTCTGGAGGAACAAAAAAATCTCCGAAAGTAGAAATGCTTTCGGGGATTTTCTTTATACTCTATCACTAGGCTCTCAGGCTCGAGCCACTTTTTGCCAAGCATAATAGGTCGTTTTGTCTGGTTGCTTTTCCGTATAACCGGATGAAGAATATTTATCCATTGGCAAATCGATAGCAAAACGATGAAGTAGATAACGAGTTTTCAGCCCCGGATAGCTCGGACTATCTTCTATATCCTCTTCTGTTTTGATTGGCTTCAATTTCTTGTCTATCTCTAGCCCCAATTCTTCTTTGAGACAAAATTTCACTGTCTGATCTGGTGTTTCGTTAGGCTTCAATTTCTCGCAGATAGAGCTCTTCAGCTTCCTATGGCGCGTTCGACCATCGACGAATTCCTGTCGGTCTTCAATCAGCTTATAAATATTACCATTATCGTGATAGGTCACTTCAATCGTTACCACTCCCACTTGACGCAAGAGCTCTCCCTCTTTTTCTACCAAACTAGTTTCTCCTTCTGTAATCTCATGAACCAAATGTTCAAGTGTTTTCGTTGGTCCAGTACCCCACTTTTGCCACAGGATACCATAGTCAGATAGTTTCTGCTTCAGGACTTCGGTCGAGTTGTTATGATCTTGGAGGTTGTTCATAACTGAAGATTATATCACAAAGAAACCTTGATTGACAAATCAACAGGTTTGGCATTGATAAGTTTTAGGCGAGCAACGCCTTGATTCTCCTAGTTCCAGCAGAAGATGATTCTTCTTTGGTAATTTTGAAACTGCCGAGAACGCCCGTATGCTCGACATGCGGACCGCCGCAGAGTTCAAGGGAGAAATCGCCCATTTTGTAGACCAAAACTCTTTCGCCGTATTTTTCTTCAAAAACTCCGATAGCGCCCATTTTTTTCGCCTCATCGTAGGACATTTCCAATCGTTCCACTTTGAGATCCTTTTTTATCTGTTCGTTGACCATTTCTTCTACTTTTTGCAATTCCTCGTCGGTCAATTTGCGTGGAAAATTGAAGTCAAATCGCAGTCTTTCCGCGGTGATATTGCTCCCTTTTTGGTTGATTGTGTCATCACCCAAAACTTTGCGTAGTGAAGTAAGAAGTAGGTGCGTGGCAGTATGTAGCTTCATCGTCTCCTCTGAATTATCCGCCAGCCCGCCCTTGAACATCCCACTGGAAGCCGTACGCGAAAGGTCTTGATGCTTGGCCATTTCTTTTTTGAATGCAAATCTGTCAAACATCAGCCCTTTTTCGATGACCAATTCCAAAATCATTTCCATCGGAAAACCGTAGGATTGATAGAGCAGAAATCCTTCTTCTCCCGTAACCATCGCGCCTTCAATCTCCTCCTTGGTGATACCCGCTTCTTTAATACTGTAATCCCCTCCCTCTCGCCTTTTCACCCACATATCTTTCAAGATTTGTCCGTGCGTGGGTATTTGCATCAATTTCCTGTATTTTTCTTCTGGCAAAGAAATTTTGCCAGCAAAAAGTTCTCGGCTGGCTTTCAGTCCTTCAGTCAAAGTTTCGGCAAACTTATCTTCTTCTTTGGTGAGTTGCTCTAGGATAAATTCCCTATTTTTTGTCAGTTCAGGATAGACTTCTTCCATATTGCCGATAACCGATGTCGCAATCTGGGCAGTAAAGCCGTCGGGCAATTCCATTTGTTTACCATAACGCGCCGCGCGCCGGATTAATTTGCGCAAAACATAACCCTGCCCGGTGTTGTCTGGTGTAATATCTTTGCCGTCTCCGAGGATGAAAGTCGCGGCTCGCAGATGGTCAGCCACAATCCTGAAGGCGCGCTCGTTGCCTTCATATTTCTTCCCGGAAAGTTCTTCAATTTTTTTAATAACGGCCGAGAAGAGGTCGGTTTGGTAATTGTCGGCCACGCCGTTCATCACCGCCGTCATCCTCTCTAGCCCCATACCGGTATCCACATTTTTCTGGTTAAGCTTTTCATATACATAAGCCTTGGCTCCATCCTGAATCTTGAATCCTGAATCCTGAATCTTTTTATCGTATTCCATAAAAACATCATTCCAGACCTCCACCCACCGAGAATCGTTAGCGTCAAATACATCCGGCGCGACTCCTTCGCCTGTCCAAACAAACATTTCTGTATCTGGTCCGCAGGGTCCAGTCTCACCAGCTGGTCCCCACCAGTTATTTCTCTTGGGCAACTTGGCAATCCGTTCTGGCGCAATACCCAGAGATAGCCAAATATCGTACGATTCTTGGTCGAAAGGCGCACCTGCCCCGACAGAATCGTCGGGGTCACCTGCAAAAACCGAGACCGCTAAGCGATTTTTATCAATCCCCAACCAATCGGGGGCAGTCAGAAATTCAAAGCTATACTTTATCGCCTCCTCTTTCCAGTAGCCTGCCCCGATCCCGTCTGTGGCGTCGGGGTCGCCTAGCGACCAGTTTCCCAGCATTTCAAAAAAAGTATGGTGCACTTCGTCGCCCACCTCGTCAATATCGTCGGTTCGTAGGCATTTCTGCGCATTAACCAAGCACGCGCCCATCGGATGTTTTTGCCCCGTCAGATAAGGCACGAGCGGTTGCATCCCCGCGGTGGTGAAGAGCACCGTCGGATCATTTTCCGGCAACAGCGAAGCCGAAGGGATTATTTTGTGCCCCTTGCTTTCAAAAAATTCCAGAAATTTTTGCCGTAAATCGGATGATGTCATAATTTCTTCATAAGTGCCGTGAACTCTTCGTTGCTCATACCTATTTCTCTGATTATACTGACCAAAAGCGTCCTGTCTATGTCTTGGCCAGCGTGAAAAGGCACAACCGTTCCCAAACCCTCTTTATTACGAAAAATTTTGTGGCTCCCTCTTTTTCTGACACAAGAAAAGCCCAGACATAAAAGGGCTTTTTCGATCATCTTGGCTTTCAGTATGGGTAGTTTCTGGCTCATCATTTTATTAAACAGGCTCTAAGCCGAAACTGTTGCTGTTTTGCCCTTTGGTCTGTAGTCTATTTCTACTTCGCAGACATCCATTACATCCAGACACAGCTCTATCGCTTCTTTAATATTCGCCAAAGCCTCTTCATAAGTCTTCCCCTGAGTGTGACATCCTTGCAATATTGGGCAATGGGCAACAAAATACCCATCTTCGCCCTCTTCTATTACTACAGGAAAGTTAATTTTCTTCAACGATGCAATGGATATTTTTTTCATACCCATATTATACCCCACCCAAAAGAGCTATTCAAGATTCTTAT
>CAYHEQ010000002.1:0-32351 GCA_964355795.1 uncultured Candidatus Saccharibacteria bacterium | reverse complement strand
TTATTGATTGACGGCGCTGTCTTCCAGCTTGACGAGATCTTTTTCTTTGTCAACAGAGGTCTTGTTTTTGACAAAATTGCCAAACAACTTTGAGAGAGCATTTTTCCAAAATCTTTTTGAACGAAAGCTGACCTTGGTTTGCGCCGGGTCGAAATCCAGCAAATGTCCTATCAATTTCTTGCCTGCAATTACGAAAAATTTGACATCACTCGGTCTGCGAATACTGAAAATTTTGCGAAGGATAAACTGCGGGGAGAAAAAAGACGAGTAAAGGCTCTGCGTTAGATCCATGAGCTTTTTTTCCTCGAAAGGAATCTGGAGCACCGGTCCGCGCATATCATATTCCTCATAATCTTCCGTGAGTAACCAACCCTTTTCTTTGGCTTCTTTCCATAATGGCGTGCCGGGATAAGGTATCACGATAGTCGCCTGCATGGTATGAAAATAGCCCTTTTTGAAGCAATATTTCGCCACATCAATCGTTCTTTTGGCATCCTCGTAGCTCTCCCACGGGTAGCCGAGCATGATAGTGGCGTGAGGCTCCAGCCCGGCCGAGGAGGCCATACGCGAGCCATTGATAGTATCGGCCTCCTGCGTCCCCTTATCGAGCTTGTCTAGCGTTTTTTGATTGCCCGATTCCATCCCGTAGAGGATGAAGCGAAATCCAGCTCGCCTCATCAGATCGTAATAATCTTGAGTGAGAGCGTTAAAACGCATATTGCAACCATACACAACTTTTTTGTTATAACCGCTGTCAATGAGCAATTCGCAAAATTTTTTGAGTTTTGGCCCGATAAACAAAGTGCCGGCATCATCAAAGATTTCTTTGACGCCATAATTGTCCACGACATATTTAACTTCAGCAAAGAGACGCTCCGGAGAAAAGCTCCTATATGATCCTACGGGATTAATCGTGTGATCCCAGACACAAAAGGTGCAACGATTCCACCAACAATCGCGACCGCTATACATATAAGTGGCCGGCGTGTATTTGTAATTGCCGTTTTCGTAAGCATAAAGCTTCCATTTGGTCAGATCGCGATCAACGAAGGGCAGATCGTCCAGACGATGCTTGAGCAAAAGTGGCCCAGAATCGTAAATCTTTTCTCCGCTAGGCAGTATCGTCTCGCCACTAGAGACAGTTTGGATGTCACAATTGCCTTCCCGCCAGTATATCCCCCCTTCCAGCGCCTCTCCTCGATAAAGATGATTGAGCAGATTGACAATGGCGAAATCATAGTCCCCGCCCTTGATAATATAGTCAACCGCGCTATTTTCGAAACTCTCCAGAGGCATGAAAGTGGCATGATCGCCGACCAAGATAATCTTTAATTCTGGTATCTTTTTCTTCAGATCGTCAATTATCTTCCAGTGTCGCTTGACCACCGGCGCCTTTGTCTCCAGTAAAAAATAATTAGCCCCCGTAGCGCGAAGTTCTTCTACCCATTGGTCGTAATGTTTCCTCTCGGCCGTACCGTCCATCCAATAGACCTTGTAGCCCTTGTCCTGGAGATTGGAAGCGGCGTAGGCCGGCACCATGGGGTAAATATAGGTCGGGGAATTAAAGAATTGAAATTGTCTATTTTGACTCAAAAGCGGAGTGCCCTTGTCAGACTGAATAGGCGGGTATCCCACCGCCACTGCAATATGCGAGACATCGCTTTGTGTCGCTGTATTTTGGGTTTGAGATGGAGCCTTTTCCATAAAAAATAATTACTACGGGAAGACTTTTTGCCCGTCTTTGTAGACTTCAATAGCCAGGGTGGGGCAGGCCTTGGCCGCCGAGATGATTTTGCCTAGATCGTCCCACGCTTCTTCTCTGATTATCGCAATCTCTTTCTCGTCTAGGTCAAATGTCTTCGGAGCGTAAACCAAGCATATAGCGGCGCTGATACACTCATCTCGTATAATCCGTATTTCGACATTATCCTGTTTTATTATTTGGATATTATCTTCTGGCATGAAACAACCCGATTGTTCCCTTTATGATAGTGATTATTAGAGTATACTATACTCCCCGAAAAACAAAAGAGGGATATATCCTTTTTCACCTTGATTGTTATAATCAAAACCCCCGCCTTGAGTTTGCTGAATAGGCGGGGGTTTTTCGTTTCAATTGTCTTTATCTTTACTGAACCTTCACTTCCCAGTACAAGCCAATGTCTCTCATCCAAGTAGCGAATTCGGCTACCGGAGTAAAGTAGGCCTTATAAGTACCAGCTGATGAAGGAGCCTTAATCTTGAATTCAAATTTGGTAGTCGCGCCAGGAGCCACTGAAGCGTCGCGAATAGAGACTGGCCTATTGGCAGAAAGCCAATTGCCGGCCACGAATTCACTGGTGTAGTCTCTCGCCTGATTCTTGTTGCCAAAGCTACTGCCGGCGCCAAGACGAATTGGGTTACCTCCACTATTCATCCAGGTCTTTGTGCCGGTATTTTTGACCTCAACCCAGACATCCGTTTCTGCACCAGGAGCCATTGTGGCAGGATATGGAGATTGAGTAACATACTGCCAATCATAGGTATTGGCTGTCCCAGATACCGTCACCTGCCAATAAATACCGATATCATTTAGCCACATATAACCGTCTACCACTGGAGTAAAGTAAGCTTTGTAAGTACCTGCTTTGTCAGGAACCTTGATCTTGAAAGCAAATTTGGTTGTTTCATTAGTCTTGGTCTCGGCTTTGCTCGCTTGAACCGGTCTATTCTTGGAAACCCATGAAATGTCATTAAATTCGCTCGCATAGTCTCTCTGTTGATTCTTGTTGCCGAATTTGGAACCAGCTCCAAGACGCGTTACTCTATTACCAGAATTGTACCAATAAGAAGTACCTGTATTCTTGAGTTCAATCCAGACATCAGTAGTAGCGCCAGGAGTAAGATTGGACGGATAAGCGGATTGACCGACATATTCATAAGAATAAGTGCCGTTTTCCACTCTTTGCGCTACTGGGATAACAGTGGTCTCCGGTGGGACTACCACGGTATCCGTTGTTGGAGGCACCACTACTACCTGATCGGTAGCTTGACTACCAAGCGTGATGGTGTCAGAGAAAGCAGAAGAGATATTGCTGGAAGAATCTTTGAATTTGACATAAACAGTCTTGACGCCATTCCCTTCTGTTAATGTCCATGTTTTACTAGAAGCATAGGCTTCCCATGAAACGTTGGCAAAATCTGAGGTAGCGGATACACCCATGATTGGCACTGATCCGCCACTATCGGTAGCCGTAAAGGATAGGGTGACTGTTCTTGAAGTGGTGCTGGCATCGCCACTATTGATAGTGATAGTGCCGGTTGGAGCCGTACTGTCTCCACCTCCACCGCCTCCGCCACCGCCACCGCTTGGAGTCTCAGCTACAGCAAAGTAGGAGAAAGTGGTAGTAGTAAAGGTACAGAAACCACTCGTCACAGCGCCGATGATGCAAGTGCTAGCGCTACTATACCCGGAGGAAGCGGCCGTTTCACTCTGATAAACAGTCATAAGAGTGCCATCGTGACTCGCGCCAACCGGTATATTGATGGTAGTAGCCACACTAGAAGTAAGACCTACACTTGAAATACCAAATTGTATGGCTCCTCGAGTAGTCTTGTTGCTGATGGCTCCAGAAGCAGCCGTAGTTTGGTCTGATGAGGCCACAGAAGAAAAATCAAAGTTACCACCAGCTGTCTTTGTAAAAACAGCTCCATCGGGAATAGCTACGGATATAGTGCCTGCGCTAGCAGTGGCCGTTACTGTCACAGCGTCATTGAAGGTAACCGAAGCAACCGCCGTAGGGTCGGTGCCAGGGATACTAACCAAACCGGCAACATACAGATTGCCCAAATCAGCGCTAGTTATAGTATAGGTGCCACCCACGCCACCCGCAGGAGCTGCCACCATATAACCATAACCATAACCGAGACCATAAACACTCTTATCTGAATCACTAAAGTCGGTCTTGTAGCCACTAAGCAATCCGGCGTCGGTCCCATAGCCGTAACCATAACCGTAACCATAACCGTAACCCCAACCACCGGTAGCCCCGTCATAACGCAAAAATTGCGCTATCGCTGGGCTAAAGACCAACAAAAACGCAATCAAAACGAATGTTGAAAAAATAATTCTCGCGAAATTGCTGTCTTGTCTGAAAAATTCTTTAACATTAAACCTCATGGCTACCTCCCTTATTTTAATTTAAAAACTATTTTTATATTAATTTATTATTTTGTAGTTTATACTATTGTTTTGAGACTTGACGCAAATCTAAAAGAGTCTCCTGTGGATAAATATTAACAAAATAATTCGTAAAATAAGCTCATTTTTTCAAGCATTAAAATAAGTGCTACAAAAAATAAAATATACTTAAATAAATTATAGCACAAACAACTTACTGCGCAATACCAAAAAATCTAAATCCCCACCCTTTTTTTTGGCTAGCTCTTAATCTTAGGACTTACGCGCCTAATCTTATCTTTTGATTACCGTGCGATTGTTAGTTTGTTTCTAAAAACTCGGTGCGTATTTTGATGTCCGACATCTGGGCATCCTTTGATGTCGGACATCTTTGCGGAAAAGGTTGGGTGCGCGTAAGTCCTAAATTTTGTCGCTCTTGCCATCCAAAAAGACTTCTTTTATCTGCGATACCACTGTAATTATCAGAAAATAATAAGCGTAAATCGCGCTGATTTCTGCCAGTCCATTTTTTTTAAAGACTAGAGCTATTGAACAAATAGCCAGCAGTATCAATGTCGCCCACGCGCTAATGCGAAGGTCTAGTAGAAAAAAGATTGCTACAAGAGCGTAAAATATAGTGATAGAATCCAGAACTCCGGTACCAACGTAAAGCACAAAGGCCAAAACAACAATAATGGTGGTCACCCTAAAGATATTCTTTTTGGTCAACCCCTCAATAGAAAGTAGGTATAGCCTCTTGGCCATCTTGGTCGCCATATAGAAAAATATCCTTAGTGAATAGGCAAAAAGAACAAAGGGGGACCAAAAAAAATATAATGTGTCGCGCCTTAACTGTTCGCTCCTTTTTACTTTTCTGTAGATTGGTTCGCGAACATTTTCGGAAAAAACAGCGATTAAGGCGAATAAAACAATAAAGAAATGGAAAGCTGGCCAATAAAAAAATAGATGCCAAGACTCATTAAGGGCAGAAACAATAAGGGCAATCAAATAAAAAACGAAAAAATAGGGAAAGAATTCCGCTATATCATTGGACAATAATTGAAATATTTTTGAAAACTTTTTTTTATTCATTGATAGCCCCATAGAGGATTAAATGATCTGTCTCCCTGATAGCCATCATTTGTTCCTTTCTCTCTTTCAGCCAAGAATAATTAGCCCAGTCAACATCTTTGGCCAAGATAACGTAACCGATATTGAGCTCATTTTTCTTCAAAAGGTCTGTGTCCCCCTTGGCGTCCAACCATTTACTTACTAGCTCTCCTTCCTTTTTTCCACTATTATCATAAATCCCCCCCCACTCCATGTTGGTGCCAGAAATGACTGGGCATTGAAAAAAATTCCGAGCAGGATTTGCAACTATTCTGCCGGTAAATCCAAAGCTCATATAGGTGTGCCACGGTAAGAACAAAATCTTCTCATCGCATTCTTTACTTTTAGCTTTGTAGCTTTCTAGCTTTATAAACTTATTTATATCCTGCCAATCGGCAGGATAATTGGTGGGCTGAAATTGCCCTCTCATACCCCAGAACATCAGGGGCGCTTGCATAGCAATAGTAACTAGCAAAATAACTACAAACAAAAAGCTATGCTTCTTTACCAACTTTGTTGAGAACAAAGCATCCAATCCCCAAGCGAGAAACATCCCGTAACAAATTACCAACACCGAAACCCACTTTTGCGTCTCGCGCATACCTTTATAAAAAGGCAGGCGATCAAAGAGGAAAAAAGTAACTTTCTCCCCAATGCCCGTTCTAACTCCAAGAGCTAGGAATATCGCGACAAGGGCTATAATCACTAAGCCGATGGCAAAGTTTTTTCTTTTTTTGTCTCGAAAAGTAGCGATGACCCCCCACATCATAATAGGCAAAAGGATGATAAAGCTCCTGCCCCAACTTTGAGTCATAAGGGTTAGATCAATATAGCGGTACTGGTCTTTACCCCAAAATCCTCCCATTAGGAAAACATTAGAAAAAGCCTGCCAAATATCGCGACCGACTGTTTGAAAAGCGATAAAGTCTTGCCTGGTAATCTCCGTGTTTAAAAAATCTTTGCCACCCAAATAATTGAGAAAAAAACCGACAATTAAGCTGAAATTTATAGCCGAGACAATCAACAGAACTAACAAAAGACTAGGGATGAGCTTCTTCCACGCATACTCTCTGCGCCTGATGATGGTGATAATAAGAAATAGGGAATAAAAAATAAGATTGAAAAAAACAAAGTGAACAACAAAAAGTATAGAGAAGCCAGAAAAGACACCGGCTAGCAAAATCTGCTTATTTTGCTTTTTTTCTAAATACTCAACAAGATAGCTGACAGCAAAAGTCATAAGCCCCATCGCCAAGACAAGGCCAAATTGTCCGTACCCCATCCGATCATAGACGAAAGGATTAAAAATAAAAAAAGCGCTAACCAAAAAAACTAAAGCTGGCTTTTTGGGCAATAAGACAGAACCGAGCCTCTTGCCGGCAAAAACCAAAAATAGCAATATCGTCGTAATAAGAAATTTTTGGGCTAAATCAGGCGGAAGAAAAAGACCAAAAAAATTTAAAAATAAATCAGATATAATACTAGAGGTAAGCCAATTGATCTGTAGGTTTGGCCCCACAACAAAATCAGTGAAAAAAAGATAACCGGAGTGAAAAAACCAAGGCAAAACAACCGTCAAGACAAGTAAAAAGTACGGGGCATATCCCCATGCTTTTTTTGAAAAAATCTTTTTTAATAATTTTTTCATAGCTTTTTTCTCTTTTTCTTTTTGCTAATTACCCGTAGCGTCATCAAATAGGCCACTAAACATCCCATGAGAGTCACCCCAGAAACAACCATTCCAAGATAGAAT
The DNA here is from genome assembly GCA_964355795.1 of uncultured Candidatus Saccharibacteria bacterium. Classification (GTDB taxonomy): domain Bacteria; phylum Patescibacteriota; class JACPGU01; order JACPGU01; family JACPGU01; genus CAYHEQ01. The sequence continues at coordinate 25,329 of CAYHEQ010000002.1, read as the reverse complement.
ACTCTCTGTGGCCAATATTCTACCACCAATTCCAGATCGTAACTACCATCGGAGTTTCTGATGCACTGGTTACTCCCCTGGCATATCTGCGTTGGATTGATCACCCAGCTATTGGCATAAATATTTGTCAAAATATGATTGTCCTCGCCAACAATGGGGTTCTTGAACCATGTCTCACGAAAACTACCGTTCGGCAAATTATCATTCTGGATTGTGCCACCAAAATTTCTAGAAATAAACTTGATATTGTCACCCCCCAACCTAGTGATCCAGCCACTATTTATGTATTCCCCTAGCTCTTTCCTGTTTGCTTGCTCTCTGCTATTCTCATCCCAAATCTTATAATTATTTATAGCCTTTTTGTTAACTCTGTAGGCCTCGGCCTCCAAATCCGCCAGGTATGCCTTCCAGCCTCCCTGAAAACTCTCGCTAAAAACTAAAGGAAAAATGTCACTGGCGCCATGAACCATAACCCTATATTTTGTTGGATTAATTTTTTTGAACTCCAAAACCGGGAGCTTCAAAGTTCGCGCCACGACAAGATCCCGGAGAGAACTTTTTTCTTTTTCTAAATCCGATTTCAGTTTGACAATTTCATACTTGATGCTTGATGTTTGCCGAGAAAGAGCTAGTTTTTTTTCTAAACCGCTTATCTTACTTTCTATTTCTTTGATGTCCGCCTTCTTGTTGTCCTCACCTTTTTGTTGCTCCAGCAAAATATCAATCGGAGAGTTGCCACTGTTCCGATCCTTTAAATAAATAGCCGAACGAACTTGGTAACTGATGTCTGACAATGTTTTTGGTATAAAATCTGGATCATTCTTGTCAAAAACGAAAATGTTTTTTGCCGTATAGAATTGGGGAAGAAAATTGTCATTTGAAAATCTATAAACGTCAATCTTTCCAAATGTTTTTATCTTTTCTAGCGCTTCATCATCAGAAAGAAATTTTTCTATATCTGCTACGTCAAGATTAGAAAATTTTACCGGATCAATTTTGCGAATGAAGTCCCAGGCTGTATCCTTATGGAAAGTAACGTAGCGAACATTCGCAGTTGCAGAAAGAAAGTTGAATTCTTCTTTTGATATATTATCGTCTCGTGGATGCAGAATCTTGACTAACACAGGATCGACCATACCGATCAACTGGGGGTATAGTGGTCTATAGACAGATTTTCCGGAAAAAGACTCGAATGGCGATTTACCTCCATAAATGAAATCCCACTTATAATAATTGACGACATCTTGAAAAGCGAATGTCGGTACTGAATTGATACGGCTATGCTCTCTTTTGTTCTTCAAAAAGTCCGTTGCTTCCCTGAAATAGTCAGGAACCAGATTATATTGTGATGAACCGTTATTATTGACCTGCCTAACGACAATACCCGTAATAAATGGCCCCCCCAGTATTATCAGCATGGCTATAATAATTATTATACTGGATTGCAATAGCCATCTTTGCCTTATCCTACGCGCGACAACCCCCACGGATAGACCAACCAACAGAGCTAATGACAAAACGACCACTAGCTCAAAATATGTCACATTGCGAAAAAGACGAGTAAAGTAAGGGCTAATAGAAAATATGGCCTTCCCGACAAAAGCAAGGGGCTCGTTGACGCCTTTTGTTAGGAACAGGGAGACAATCAACAGAAGACCTGGAAACAAAGCCAGTTTTCTCTTTTCTTTATCAAAAAAGATGAGGGGTATTGTCATCAAAAATATGAAAAGGGCAACTGTGGGCAAAAACTCGTCGTAATACTGCATCCAGGGGGAGATATATTTTTGAGCCATATATGGCATCATTTGTAGAGCGTCAACGATTTGCGCGCTTGTGCCAATTGTCATGTCGCTGTCATGATTGGCGGAGAACCCCGGTTCGTTCCGTGAATCGTAGACATTTTGCAAATTAAAAACCAACGGACTCAGCCAATAATAATTAATTAGAAAAAAGACCGCAAAAAGCGCTATTAATCTGAAGACTACCCTGAAAAGCTTTTTTCTATTCTTTATTACCAAAAAGATGGCGAATAAGCCATAAACAGAAAGTATCAATAGGTGCAAGATGAAATATTGCAGACTACCATAGCTAGTGGTCGCAAAAAGAGAAACGACACCGAATAAAGCTAAATATTTTCTAAAAAACTCGGACCTCAACGCCTTAATAAAAACAGCTAGCATGATGGGCGTTATGATGTGGTATGGAATTAATCTAAGATTGGCCGGACCCAGTGGCATACCGGTAAAGACGAATGGGCTTATTAAATAAAAAACCCCAGCCACGATAGAGGATAGCTGGCTAAACTTCAACGTTCTGGCAAGAAGATACATGCCAAATATAGCCCCAACAGACCCAAGATATAGGCTTAGTACTTGAGCGTTGTGAGCATTGCCTCCGACCCCAAAGAGCAAGGATGTAATAAAATTGAATATAAATCCTGATGGCTCAGTATTCGTGGTTCCCAACCCACCAGAAGACCATGAATACAAATATCGCGTAGCCTGTATAAACATAGAAGGAAAATCATAAGCCACAGGGTGTATATTGTCGCGAGCTATATAGTTATCGCCTGGCAACCAAAAAAGGCTCGGGATAGGGACGAGAAAAATAATAACTACGACCCAATATCTCTTCGTGAGGCTACAAATGCGATCCATTATTGTCGTCCTTTCTGTAGAGGGGGCTATAAGTAATTAGAGGTTCGACCTTAACTTCTGGACATCTCCAAGGTCAAACCTCTTAGGGGTAATGGATTAAGAGTCGAGCCGAAAATGACAGAAGGGAGATATTGAACAGGCCCTAAGATTTGGTAAACCAGATACATTTATCGCAAGCGGTGTAGCATTTTGGTTTGTAATCTTTGTTTTTGAATAATTTTCTAGACTCCACAAATATTTCAGAATTAACAATTTCGTGAATATTCTTTTCGTCATTAACCCAGCCGAAAATGTCTTCGTCTTCATAGACTATCCCGCAAGGATAACACGAGCCATTGGGATTGACGACAAAATCAATCCAGATGTATGGGCAAGCGCCCTTCATCGGCATAATATTGTAATGTTTTTCGTCATTAACTTCAGACAAAAACTTGTTGTAGCTTTCTTTGCTGTATCTATCCTTCAGAGAAGTGAAGAGGGAGAGATCGAAAGCTTCAAAGACCTCCACGCCTATCTTTTTCGCATAAGAGGCCGCCTGCCCTATTTCATGCTTGTTCTTGTTGTTGATCAAATAACCCCAATGGATAATGGGATATCTACTTCGATATTTCTTTTTCAATTCCTGAATCCTCTCCATTCCTTTGAAAACTTTGGCGATATTGCCATTCACTCGATAAAATTCGTAAGCTTCTTGCGAATATCCGTCAATAGAAAGATGGAGATAGTCCACCTTGTATTTGACGATATTCTCCAAGATTTCATCCGTATAATAATTGAGATTGGAGTGAAATCTAACCCCCACGCGATTTTGGTGACAATATTCAACTATCTGAAAAACATCTTTGCACAAGAAGGGCTCTCCCCAATTAAAAAGCTTCACATCAAACAAATAATCTTTGACCTTGTCAAACATTTTTTTGAAATCCTCAAATTTCATCACCCCCTTGGCTTGATGTTCTCCTCTCCCGGTGGGGCAGAGAGGACAATTCAGCACGCAAGCGTTGGAGATGTCAAAATGCATAACAAAAGGGACGGAACGAATCGTCGTCTTTTTTGTTTTCTTCTCGTATATGTTGAGCGCTACATTGAAAAGTTTTTTGAAAGAGAAGTATTTGACCCAAAATACCAGGTAAAGATAATATTTATGTTTTATTCTGATGAGAGTATTGTTCATGCTGTCTATTAAGTTAATACTATTTGTAAGAATTGGTCGCGTTGTTTACACTTTTAGAAATTGTTTAATGGCTGGATGATAGTTTAGTCTGTAAAAGACCTTGCTCCCGATCCGAGGTTCGACCTTAAACAGCCAATTCTCAAGGTCGAACCTCTTATCAGAGATATCTGCCAAAGTGTGAACAATACGATTATATATTACATGTTATTTTTTCCTGGCATAAATTGTCACAAAATCTCGTTTTTTCCTTGGCAAAAGGTAAAATAAGGGCAAAAAGATGAATTTTATTTTCATTAGAAAACGAGCCATGAAGGAATCTCCCAGATGAAAACGATAAATCAAGCTCTTAGCAAAAACATAATTAGATATATTATAATCGATTTTTTCAATCTTTAGTCCCCCGACTGAATCAATCATCATAGACAAGGTTTTCTCTGAAAAAATCTGGAGGTGCCTGGGAGTCTCCAAAGCAAACCAAAACTTTCGGAAAATAGCAAAAAGCAAACTACTGGCGTTAGGCGTCGTCATCATCAAAGAGCCGCCAGGCTTTAAGATTCTTTTAACTTCTCTGATGGTATCTGTCGGGCTAGTCAGATGTTCTACGACATGATTCAAAGTAATGATATCAAAAAAATTATCTGGAAAAAAACACTCCTCAAGTGTTCCCGCTTGAACATTTTTCAGGCCCAATTTTGTTTGCGCTTGAGAAATCGCATATTGAGAAGAGTCTACTCCGTAAGGATCAAAACCTCCAAACCTTTTTAGATTATAAAGGAAAACTCCATTACCGCAACCCACATCCAATATCTTTGCCCCCCGATATTTGTCCGGCAAAGGATTGTAAAGCAGGCGATAAGCCCCAGCCCGCAATCTTTGGGGCCAATCTTTTTTTTCGCTATAATAAGCTTCCATCAGTCTGCTAGTTAGGCTCTGGTGAAAATTTTTCAGATCGATATTGTATGGCGCATATTCCTCTGCGTAAAATTTGTTAATATCTTTGGGTCGAGGAGAGAGAAAGACCAAGCCACAATTTTGGCAACTATTGATTTGGAATTCTCCGGGGAAACCATGGAGCCTGTCGAGGTTACCAAAAAGATGAGCCCGGTCAGAAGAACCGCAAACACCACAAACCACATCCTCTAGATCAGTTAGATCAGTCTTGTTTTTCGAAACAGCATTATTTTCCATGAAGCTTTATTTTTTAGTGGCCAGAACAGTCAGATTGTGGCTTAGTAATCTCAAAGGAGTTCTGATAACTACCCAGTTGATCACCTTCAGTAAATAATAAAGCCTGTTGGTAACACTGGGCGGAAACTCGAAAACAAAATCGGAATAGAATATTTTCTCTATCTTCCAGCCAGTTTCTGACAACAAACTAGTTATCTCTTTTTTTGAAAATTTCTTGTCGTGCCTATCCATCCCCAGAACACCGGCCATGAATTCCGTGATAGAAAATGTCTGTGGGAGCTTGGAGATAAAAATCTTGCCACCATCTTTGGTCACACGGCGTAACTCTAGAAGGATAGCCTCCGCCGACCCCTCTAGAACGTGTTCTATCACGGCATAGGCGCAGATCGCATTAAAATAATCATCCGCAAATGGGATTTTTTCACCATCATAAAAAGAAATACTGGCATTGGGGTTCCTCTCTGACACCCATTTCCATATCTCTTTTTTGTCCTCTATAGCCTCATAGAAAGTTCTCTCTTTCCTTCCACCGTCTGCATATCCGTCCATTTTGTCGGCTTCCTCTATATCCAGACCGTGAACATTCTCAAACTCCAGTGATAGCATGTCGGACAGAAACCCACTCCCAGCGCCAAAATCTAGGATATTCCTACCTGAATCGATATGCTCTGAAAAAAAATTGATGTCCTCTAGAACGGTATCCATATATATCCTCGACGACAACATATAGTCTACGCTCGAAAGATGTTCATCTCTCCTGCGCTCATTCATCTCGAGTATTTTTTTTCGAAACTCTTCTATTCTTTTGAAAAAAACGTCTTTACTTATAGGCATTTGTTTTGCGTTATTTTTTAAAATAGATAGACATTTTTCAGAAGCGATTCTGTCATGATATCCCAGCCGTACTTGTTTTTTCCCACCTCAAAAGCTTTTTTGCTCATTTCCTCGGCTATATCTTCATTATCTAAAAGAAAAAGTATTTTTTTAGCAAAATCATTATAGTCATCCGATTCCGCCAAGGATCCAATATCATTCTCTCCAAAAAAACTGGGTAGTTCTCCTACGCTACTGGCAACTATAGGCCTCCCAGAAAGCATGTAGTCCCCTATCCTCCCGGGAAAAGTACAACGATCCAGAAGATGCCTATTGCTCCTTGGCAATAATAGCACATCTGAAGCAAAAAGATATTTTTTGAACTTGTCATAATCAACCAGACCCTCAAAAAAAACTTTGTCTATTAGCCCCATTTTTTCTGCCAGAATTTTGAATTCTTTTTTCTCTGGACCGACAATAATCATGATGATATCCTTTCTGTTTATCTGCTTTATGACCTCCAAAAGAAAGGGAACGCTAACCACCACGGCTCCGCCGAAAAATAATATTTTTTTGTCAAAAGGAAGACCTAATTCGTTGCGCGCTTTCTCTCTATCATACCCCACCTCGTAGAAGCTCTTGAAGGCATCCCAATTACAACCGTTATATATCTTGGATATTTGGTCTTTCCCAACACCGTGTTTTATTGCTCTTTCCCTGATGACTTCGTTGTGCAGAGTAAGATGATCTGCTAAAAGTGGCACCTTCGTCTCCAGGAACTCTGCCACCGCCTCTTGTAATCTCCCCTGATTATTTAATGTAGTCAGCCCGCCCCTGCCCCACCAATCGTCCCAGTCTACTACCAGCCTAGTCCCCTTAATCTTCTTAACTAGAGCAAACAGGATAGTAGAAAATCCCACCATAGGAGAAGCAGTGTTAAAACTATGGACGATATCTAGCCTCCTAGTTTTTGATATGAAAAAGAATATGTACATCCCGCGAAAAAAATGCTCTACCAGAGCATGGAATCCACCCTCGCTACGCCACGGCAATTCAATGGCCGTAATACTGCCATTTTTTACCTTTCTAATCCAAGCGCCTCTTTTTGGATTGAGATAAAAAAAATAGACCTGATGGCCTTTTTTGGCCAACTCTTTAGCAAACCCGAAACACCGATGATAAGTGCCCACCTCTTTGACATTGTGATTGACAATGGCTATTGTGCTCATAAAAATATTCTCATTTCTGCGCCCTAAGTGTTAGATACTGCGTCATCGATCTCCCTAAACGACCCCTCGGATGTCTTGAAAACACAATGCGGAGAAAGCCAATCCCCCAAAAACCGTGGCGCACAGAGATATTCATGAAGCCTACCTCTCTCAACAAAAGTATTATCTGTTGCTCGTAAAACTCTTGGACATGAATATAATCACCAACCTCCTCATTAGACCCTATTTTTACAGGAAATTGTAATCTCCCAAAAAGTAGCTTCAAAATATTGGCGGGCCTAAACAAATTCGGGGTTCCGAGAAGCAATATTCCACCTTTCTTTAGAACACGATGCTGCTCTTTGAGAAAGAAAAAAGTATTCTTGACATGCTCCACAACATCCTGATGAAACACCACGTCAAATGTTTCGTCTGTAAATGGCAGTCTGGACTCTGACTGGATTTTAACAAATTCCCATTCCCCTTTGGCCTTCAAAAGTAGTTGATCGGATGGCTTTACGGGGTTGTCTATGATGTCGGTAGCTATTATTTTTTTTATAGACCGATTATTCTTTAACATCAAATAGTCCCAGATTCCATCGCCAACCGACACGGAAAGAGCCAGAGAATTATCCGGAAAGTCCAGTTCTTTGACCATATCAATAAAATTGTCCAATTGACTCAACCTTTTGGAGGTATCCAGTCTTTCTTCTAATGACCTTAGGTGCATATGTGAACATTATTTTATACCTTTCTTGATCTAATAGAAAATCTGCTATAAATCCAAAAACCAAATTTGTTGCTCAAGGCCAATTTTCTGCCTATGGAGAAAAGTCTCCTATTCCTCGCGATGACATAGGCCAGATAGCCCAAGGCCTTCCCGAGACGAAATTCCAGCACTGTTCTTTCGTATAGAGCGTAACCTTTTTTCAGCACCTTGATTCTATCTGCGCGAGAAAATTCTTTCGTCTCAAAAACGGGCGTAACATCTCTGCTACCGATCTTGCCCAGATAGTCTTCCACCGGCATCATATACGAAGCGTTTTCGCTCACCCAGTCGTAAAGCTCTGTCCCTGGATAAGGAATAACATTGTAAAAATTGACAAAATTGGTTGGCAGAGACTTGGCAAATTTTATCGTCTCCATAGCCGTTTGGTATGTTTCGCCTCGATGCCCAATGATGAAATTGACAGAATTCCTGATGCCCACCTTGTTGGTCAGCTCTACCGCCTCTCTGACTGTTTCGATTTTCAAAGCCTTGCCCATATTGTAGATTATATCTTGATTCCCCGATTCGCAACCATAGGAAACGAAAACGCATCCCGAATCTTTCATTTTTTGCAAAAGCTGTTCGGAGACTCTGTCCGCCCTGATACCGTTATACATTTCGTATTTGATATTGAGATTTTCGCTAATCATCAAGTCGCAAATTCTCTCCGCTCTTTCCAGGTCCAAAGAAAAACAGTCGTCGTTTATTTCAAACTTTTCTATGCCATAAGTTTTGATCCAGTGCTTCATCTCGGCAATCACATTTTCCGGGCTTCTCGTTCGGAATTTTCTCCCCATAGACAGCTTGACGGAACAATAATTGCAACCGTAGGGACATCCGCGCGAGGTAATAATAGGCAAAGTTTTGGTCGCGAAGTAATTGTATCTGTGAAAATCAAAATTTTCATAATAAGGGAAGGGAATAGCGTCAAGATCGGAGATAAGAACTTCTTTTTCGTTAATAACAATAGCGTTATCCTTGTTCCTCCAGATGAGATTTTTTATTTTGCTATAATCTTTGTTGCCGGAAAATTCTCTAAGAAAGTCCAGGAAGCTGGTTTCGGATTCGCCCTGCATGGCAAAATCGGCGCTGGTTGTTTTCAAAACTTGCCCCACTACCGCTGAAACATGCGGGCCACCAATAATAATGGGGATGTCGGTATATTCTTTTATTTTTTTTATCAAATCATCGGCGTAAGGGAAACAATAGCTGAATGTCGTGACGCCCACCATATCCGGCTTTATTTCGTCTATTTTCCGGTAGAGCAAGGCATCGTTATCTTCAACGCCTTGATCGAAAATATACGACTCGCCCAAACCGCTTTCCTTGAGAGCCGCCATGAGATAAGCGATTCCCAGATGCGGATGACCCGGTTTGGACCTCTCGTCGCCAAACAAGGTTTTCATCCATGGGTTGATAAAAAGTATTTTCATTGTTCCTTTCTATTTATTGCTCCGTCAAAGGAGCCTTTGAGGTAAGTTTTGGCCAAGTCATATTTCTTGTTTTTCAAGAGATTGACGATGTAGGCTACTAGAAAAATATTATTAAAAATGAGGAGAAAAATCAAAAACTTCCATCTAGTAGTATTACGCCTCATGAAAAGAACTCTATTTTTGGCGGTATAATACGTTCTCTGATGACTTTCTCCTCCATAATTGCGGATATTTTTTTCAAAGGATGAGGGTATATTGTGCCAAGTTTTTGCGCGCGGGATCAGATACGCCCTCCAACCTGCTTTTTTTATCTTCTCCGCCAAGTCTGATTCCTCATAATGCATCACAAAGGAGCTCTCTATCCCCCCGACATCTTCCCAGATTTTTCTTGTCGTCATAAAACAATTGGGGATATGCCCGACTTCAACTATATTCTGATACTGCCCTTCGTCTATCTCGTCAATGCCGATGTATCTTGTCTTGCTAGTTAGCAGATTGATGTCGGCGCCCGCCCACCAGATCCTGCCCTTATCATTATAATAATACATCAATGGCCCCACTAAACCAGCTTTTTTTGTATTCCGAAAACCATGGAGCAATTCCTCCACCATCTCCCGATCAACAACATTGTCACTGTCAACGAAAAGCAAAAAGTCGCCAGTGGCGTATTTGGCGCCAAGATTACGCCCTCCTCCGGCCATCAGATTGGTCTCGCTTTTTATCAATCTGATTTTGCCGGCGTATTTTTCTTCCAGCAATTCCCTCGTTTTGTCCGTTGAGGCATTGTCCACGACTATCGCCTCGTAATCGGAAAAGCTACTGGCCAAGAGGGAATCCAGGCATAGTTCAATGTCTTTTTCCCTATTGTAGGTGACTGTGATAATAGAAACAAGAGGGTTCATTTTTTTCTGAACTTTAAAAATATTTCGGCAAATCCTTTTTCTCTCCTATATTCTCTGTCTAGTTGTTGGTAAAAAAAATTTTGGAAAAATGGTCGCCGGCGAAAAACCCATTTGGCCACATAAAGATTCGCCATCATCAATATCTCCCACCAGCCACCGCGAGTCTCTGCTCTCTCAACGGCAAAGCCTTCTGCTTCTCCCGTTTTGATCAGTTTTCCCTTAGTGTAATGTCGATGCCCGGTCAACCACCAAGCTGGATCAAAGATATTAGCAAAAAAAGAACGGTGGGGCGTGGAGAGACAAAACACCCCCTGAGGTTTTAGGACTCGATAAATCTCCGAGAGCATTTTTGTTTCCATATTTTTGGGGATATGCTCTATTACTTCCCAGGCTATTACTGTGTCAAATGTCTTTTCAGTAAAAGGCAGATCAATCGCTGAGCCAACTCGAAAATCTATCTTTTCGTCATCAATATACTTTTTGACCGTTGCCAAACTTTCTTCTGTATTTTCCATCGCCGTAATTTTCCTCGCCCCCCTTTGAGAAAGATTTAGTTCCATCCAGCCAAAACCACAACCAATATCAAGAATATTTTTCCCCTCAATATCTTCATCGTCGACAAAAAGAGTGTTGTAAAGCGCTCGACCGTGGATCTCGTCAGTAGGTTTTTCTTCAACAATATTTCTCATGTATGAAATTTATCCCCTGTAGGGGTGCGATTAATCGCGCCCCTACGGTTTTCTAAAAATTTATCCCCCGTAGGGGTGCGATTAATCGCACCCCTACTAACACCCTCAAAGAATACATCCCCAAAGCCAAGAATGGATGACAAAGTAATTTTCTCCATTTGCCTTTTTCCCAGAATACTCCGAAAAAACGGTAGGAAAAACCAAATTGCTTTTTGATATCAGGATCGTCTTGACCCCATTTAGCGATATAATCGGCAAAAGTATCGGCGTATTGCAATTTTTTCTGTAAATATTTCCGGAGAGAAATCTGCGCTTCGTTGTGATACAGTTTGCTTTTGGTAATAGAAATTTTCTCTGTCACTTTTTTAATCATCTTCGTCAAATCCCAATCATCGGTAGAAAAAGCGATGTTTTTTTCATCAAATCCGCCCACTTTTTTGAAAATATCTTTTCTGACAATCCTAACGGCGTCTATCGGCGTTTCGTTATAAAAACTGCGCTCAAACTTCCTGATCCGCCCCATCAATCCCTTGCCCATTACTATCTCTGGGATATAAAGAGCGTCATATTCGGCCATTTTTTCAACTGCTTCCGTCAAAAGACCCTCTTCAAAAGTCATATCCGCATCTGGGAAAAAGATGATATCTCCCTTAGCCTTTCTCGCCCCCAGATTGACCTGCGCGCCTCGGAAGTTTTTGACACCGTCCATATCCACATAGCCCGCCAAAGGAAATACCGTCGCGCCCAAAGACCTCGCTATCTCTACGGTATTGTCAGAAGATCCTTTGTCCACCACGATAATCTCGACATCTTTGTAGCTTTGCCCCAAAATCGAGCGAATACAGTTGCCTATATTTTTTTCTTCGTTCCTAGTAGCAATAATGACAGAAAGTAATGGCCTATTGCTCATTTCTTTGAATTTATATTGACAAAAAAAACAATGCCATGTATAATATTCTCTAATCTCGGCAATATGGTTATTCCATAGTAGTGCCAAAGATGTCCTTTGTCAATCAGACAGAAAATCCAAGGGGAGGCGACTCGCAATGCCCAGAAACAGAATCGGAGTATCACTGGCGTCTTACCTGCCTTGGTCGGCTTTTTTTACGAGAAAAGCCACCCGGTGGGCAGAAAAAGATGGGTTCGGCTTTATAGGTATGTTGCCCCTTCGAGGATCGGTAGGGATAACGCCCTCCTTGCCGATTAGTTACTTAGAGGGAGCGTGGAATCCGGTGCGAAGTCTCCGAGAAGCCTTGTCCGGTCAACCAACTGGCCAAGGCCTGGTGCCCAATATCGCCGACTGGCTTTTCTTCCCCAATCCGGAGCGCTCACAGGAGATTTTTGAAGCGATGAAAATCCGCCAGCCTCCCCCGGTCATCGTCGTCCATTCGATTGAAGAATGGCAAAAAGGAAGATTGCTCGAAGTCTCCCCCAGAATCAATATGGAGACGAGTGAGATTGCCAGCTGGGCGAAAAAACATCGTGCCCAACTCGTATTAGACACATATCACCTTCGTCGATCGGTCTGGGAGCATTTGGATGAGAGAGGGATGCCGCTTGAAAAATGGCAACTCTTAATCCCCCGCCTGCTTCCCTTCGTCAAGGTAGTCCATGTTCAGCCAAATCAAGGGGATGAATTGTCGGAAATTATGAGGGGCGAAGATACGGAGCTTCACAAGATGCTTAGATTCATAAGGCAAAATGGTTTCTCCGGCCACTTCATGGTTGAAGCTACCCTGGGCGCCAAGGGCATTACGCTCTGGAAGCTTCGACAAATGCTACGCGCTATGCGCCAGCTCGTCGAAGACAACGCGCTTTAACTTTTTTGAAGAAACCTTATAGCCCGGGAAAATCCCGGGCTATAATTTTACCTCAATTTACTCTTCAGCTCTTTGGTGAAGACGAAACCCTGGATAAATCGCCATCCGTAATACAGGTGGGAAAAAAATATGTAGGGCAAGGCGCAAAGGCTGATGAGAAAATTTCTTTCATATCTGTAAATGTCAAAAAAGGCCACGCAAAGAGCCAAAAAGTAAAGGCCATAACCCAGCAAAAATATTCCCGTCACCAAATCAAAAATGCTCGGATAGAGAAAATAAGCCACCAAATCAATAAGAAACAAGATATTGAAAAGCAGAAAAAAACTCGGCAGGAAATACTTGAATTTGAGCGAAGTCTGCGGATATTTCTTGGCAAAGAATCCCCTGTGAATGCCGTACCCTCCGACTTGTCGCAAATGCTTCAAGAGGCCAGCGCGACGGTGGTGATAGGCTACCAGTTCCGGATCGTAAATAATTTTTCCGCCTTTTGCCAGTAAATCTAGGCACAATTTCGTATCTTCCCCCGGCCAATAAGAAGAATTGAAACCACCTATTTCTTCAAAAGATTTCTTGCGCACCGACAGATTGACCGACGGCCAGTCGTCAACCAATCTTTTTTTGCCTTTTGAAACATACCTTTCGGGATAACCACCGGAAAGCGCGCTGACAAAAAATGCTCCGGAAACCTTTTGCCAAAAAGAATCATTCTTCGGCGTGATCGCTGGTCCGCCCACCGCCACCACACTTTCGTCTTCAAAATCTTTGGCCAAAATATCCAGAAAGTTTTTTTCAGGGTAGGCGTCATCGTCTATGAAAATTAAAATCTCACCTTTGGCATCGCGGATCGCCAGACTCCTTTTTTCCGCTGGGCCCATCGCCCCCGTGCCAATTTGTCTCGTAGGGGCGCGATTAATCGCGCCCCTACGATCATCCGGCGGTAGGGGCGCAATTAATTGCGCCCCTACGCTATCCGGATAGACGATTATCTCGTAATCGTTTCTGGCGATTTTCAAAATCTCCGGGATCGCCTCCCTGATATAGTCGTTGATGGCTTTGACTGGAATAATGAAACTATATTTCATATGGCGTTGACCTAGATGTTCCCTGTAGGGGCAGAAGATTTTCTGCCCCTACGAATAGGCCGGATTATCTTTATCTCTATCCCACATTTGGGGGTTGGATTCAATATAGGCATAGATCTCATTATATGATTTTTCGTTGCGGATAATATGTTCGTAGAAATTACGTTGCCACTGGAAATTAAATCCTAATTTATGTATCTCGAATGTTGTTCTACCCTTGAACCACCTAATTATTTTTGATAATGAATTTGGATTCAACATTGGACTTTTTCTACTGGCAAAACCACCGTTTACCGCATCCGTAGGGGCGCGATTAATCGCGCCCCTACAATCTAAAATCCTCAAGATGAAATGGATATGATTTGGCATTATCTGAAAAATATCCAATTCTACATTAGGAAAATGTTTGGGTATTTCTAACCAACATTTTTCCGCTACTTTTCCAATACTATTCAAGATCATTTTGCCTTCTTGTATTTCTCCGAACAAACATTTCCTTCCTTGCGTACAAATAGTGACGAAATAATCCCCTGGCTCGGAATAATCATAATTCTTGAGACGAATAGATTTTCTGTTTTTGTTTTGTCCTTGCATATCTTATTTTATCATATCCTCCGTAGGGGCGCGATTAATCGCGCCCCTACAATCGCCTATTCAAAATTATGCTTTTCCCGTATCACATAAATCGGCCGATTAAGAATCTCGCTGTGAATACCGCCGATATAAAGAGCGATTAGCCCGAGACAGCTCAAAATGATTCCGACCAGAAAGATGATAAGGATTGCCAATTGCGCTGGTCCAGAAAAACTCAAAGCAAAAACCCAGTGAAAAAAATACTTACCAAGCAAGATATAGAAACCCAAAACGCCAGAAATCAAAACGATGAAAACCCCTAGATAGCCAGCCAATTTCAAGGGAAAAAGACTGTGCGCTACGAAAGTATTCATCGCCAACCCGATTAGCCTCCAACCACCGTACCCGGGTTTCCCGTCGGCTCTCTCGGGCGCGTCAAAGTAGACGAAATCCCTTTTGAAACCAAGCCAATTGACCAACCCCCTCGTCATTCTGCTCCTCTCGGTGAATCTGTTGAATTCCTTGACCACTCGCCTATCCAAGAGACTGAAATCGGTGGCAAAGGGAGTCAAGTGGATATTCTCACCTATAACATTAATTATTTTGTAAAAAAATACAGAGCCTAATTTTTTTAATCTTTTGGCCCGCAAAGAGGAGCGAACGCCAATAATCACCTCCGCGCCTTCCTCCCATTTTTTGATAAATTCCGGGATGAGCTCCGGCGGATGCTGGAGGTCGGCGTCAATCATCATCACCGCGTGTCCGCGAGCATGGTGGATGCCGGCGGTTGTCGCCACTTCCTTGCCGAAATTGCGCGAGAATTCCAGATAACGAACCCTCCGGTCTATCCGCGCCAGATCTTTGATAACTAGCCCACTATTGTCTCGACTACCGTCATTGACGAATAATATCTCGTACTCATACCGATCACGGATTTCAAGGAGGGTCTTCGTTAGCGCCTGATGAATAAGACCGATATTATTCTCTTCGTTAAAAACAGGCACAATAATAGAAATCAGTTTTCTCAAAGTATCCATTTTTTGACCATCCTTCCGTACTTTAGATATATTACCAGCCCTCCTAGCGTCATCGCCATTACCAGTATCATAGCATAAATTATCTCCCCAAGGCTACCGTGAAAGAGAAAAAGCGCCAAAATCTCGACTAAGGCGCCCCCGGCCAGAATGTAAGAGATGCCCGTTCGACCACAAGAAAGCGCGTAAGAGACTAGAATATTGAGCAAAGAATAAAAGACGAAGACTATACCCATTAGCCCCACATAGGGGCTGACAGGCAGGTATGATGCGCCAAAAAGTATCTTGATAACCAAGTCCGGAAAAACAAAATAAATCGCGGTCACCATCGCCGAAGCGATGAAGGTGAGCCAAAGGGAAAGCTTCAAGATGCGACTATTGTCTAGTCCCAAGGAATGATTTTTAGCTGTAATAGGGAAGATAACGACGCCAATAGAGGCGGTGCCAAAAAATATTATTTTGCCCAACAAGGAAAGAATGGCGTAGTAACCGGCGTTAGTAGTGTCCAGAAAATGCTTCGCCAAGACCACATCGGCATTATACAAAACCGCCATAAATAAGGTGACAAAAAAAACGGGCAGAGCAAAAGACGACAGTTTCGTATCTTCACGAGCTAAAACAGTCCTTTCTTTGGGCAATCTCAAATAATGAAAAATAACTAAGGTCACCAAAATATCAGCGCACAAAGCGGCGAAAAGACCTCCCGCCACTCTCCAGCCAACCAGAACGAAAAGGACGCCCAGACCAATTCTCGTTAGCGCAGAAAAAATTGAGCTCCAAGATATCTCAAAAAATTTCTCCAACCCCCGCAGACCTCCCGATGGCACAGCGGAGACGAAAGAGACCAAAAGACTTAGCCCCAAAATTAAAACCGCCCAGAAAGATTCAATTTTCAAAAACCCCATTATCAATGGGATCAAAACCAAAAAAATCAAAAAGACTACAACGCCAAAAATGGCCGATTGCTTGGCGACATAACCAACGAACGGCCGGCTTTTGGTCATCTCATTTTTAGCCTGCAATTCGGCCATTTTTTTGGCTACTACTACTGCGATAGTTCCCGCCGGCACCCCGGTAATGTAAGTGAGAGATACCAAGGAGGCGAAAGCGCCATAATCTTCTGGCCCCAACATTCGTCCCATAATGGCATTGAAAATATAGCTCAAGACCCCGGCCAAAAAAGAACCCACAAAAAGAATCAGGCTCCCCCGCGCCAAAGGATTGTCTTTGAGAAAAGAAAAAAACATTTTGAGCATAAAAGCATCTTACCATTTTCCAGCCTCTTCCTCTAGCTTTATCTAAACCTGATTTCGCCCCGTTTCGCGTCTGATTTGCCAGATTCGCCCATTAACTCGCGAACTGCTTGACTAAATCAGAAAAAAATGCTAAATTAAGCCATGAAAGGAGAGTGCGCCTAGCGCCCTCTCGCTCGCCCTTTTATAAGCGAGAAAAACCAAAAAAACGCCGGCTTGCCGGCTGGGAGGTTTGTGATGAAGAAATTCAACCATTTCGGTTGGACCCCTGCCCGGGTCGCGGGCATTTTGACGCTTGTTTTTTCCCTGTTTCTGGTCGGCTGTGGCGGAGGCGGTGGCGCTTCCGCTCCACCTCCAACGGAAGAAAAGCCCTTGAAGCTCTTGGACTGGGGTTGTGAGCCGACCAGCATCTATCAGAACGATTCCGTTCGCTGTTCCGGCACACCGTCAGGAGGCAAACAGGGGGCTTCTTTGTCCTGCAACTTCAGCTTCGGTGACGGCGGAAAAATCGAAGGTGCGACCTGCAACAAGTACCACCTTTACGCGCAGACCGGCACCTTCGGCGTCTCGGCGACCTTGACGGACGGCACCAACACTGCCGGACCCTACACGGCCACCATCATCGTCAACAATCGCCCTGAAGGCGGTCCTTCGGCGCCCGGATTCGTAGGGACGATTCCGACCGTGGTGACAACTCCGTCCATGACCCTCACCTTCAAAACGGGGAGCAATTGTCCCACTTTGGAGATGGACGGGCAAGAGATCATTGTCAATCGCGATGGCTCCACTCAGTCGGTCTATTCTTTGACCCTGGTGGAGGGACCCAATCATCATATTTTCGTCTGTCGCGACAGCTCCAACAGGCCCAGTGGCGGAACGATCTTTGACACAACGCTGGACACCACCCGCCCCGATCCACCCATTGTGGACACGGTGGAATCACCAACCACCGACTCCACTCCGATAATCGGGGGCAACAAACGCCCCGACTGCAACCTATGGTTGCAAATCGGTTCAGCCACAGCGGAAATGGTGAGTTACGACGATCCCGACAAGATCGGACAAGATGTCTGGATCTCCTGGGATCAAGAGATCTCTCTTATTTCCGGCGACAACAACATCAAGATCTGGTGCGTGGACGATGCCGGCTGGAGTTCGGAAGATCCGAATAATTCCCAGACGAAAGTCGCAACCAGCATCTACTACGGAGAGACTTCCAACCCGTCCGCTCCGACCTGCAGTCTCTCGGCCAGCCCCAGCAATCCGAACGTCAATTCGGCCACCAGCATCAGTTGGACAGTGAGCGGATCGGGCTTCACGGGGATGAGCATTTCCTTCGGCGACGGGTCGAATGCTTACTCCAACTCCAGCGCAAGCGGGAGCACGAGCAAGACTTACACCGCGACCGGCACCTACACAGCGACCGGCACGGTCACCGGCACCGGCGGGAGCAACACCTGCACGACCACGGTCACAGTGGTAACGAGCGGAGGGGGAACGGAAACGGGACTATACGAGTACGAGCTCGGCTGGGGTCGCACCGCCAACGACATCGCCGGATTTTTCGGCACTGTCGAAAGCATCAATTACAACAATGTTTTTGCCATCCAGGACACGGACGGCAATCCCTCGGGTGGCTACCTGTGGGATGACGGAGTGGACGGGGGCGGGAGCTCTTACAACATCACCAGCCCCGGACCATACAGCGTGACGGCGCCGACAACCATAGCGGCCTGCGCGACGCAAGGTCTCATTGGGTTCCTGGATACCTACCAGGATCGCCTAACGGTCTTCTACCGTTCTTCGCTCTCCCGCAAACTAAATTTCAGCGCGGAAGCGGGAGACAATGCCCGTCTGGAATGCGATATGGATGGCAACTGGATCATTACCGATCCTGATGCCGGCAATGTCAGGAAGTACGAACCGAACGGGACTTTCATCTGGACGTATTCCGCCGATCTGGACACCCCCAAGGCTTCCGCCACGAATGCGACCGACATCTACATCTTGGATGCGGGAAACCACCGCATCGTCAAGATTAGTAGGGGCGTATGGCCATACGCTCCCACTCTCCTGAAAACATGGGGATCCCCGGGAACCGGTGCCGGCCAGTTCGGCGACGATATGGTGGACATCACCGTGGATAAGGACGATATGGTTTTCGTCCTGGAAAAAACCCGTGTCCAGGTCTTTGACGACCAAGGCGTGGTCAAAGGAGAGTTCGGCCAAGAAAGTGGCACTGGCCACCTCGACGACCCCCAAGCTCTGGTCACTTCCGGCAATTACGGAGACGGGAGTGGCAATAGTCGCGTCTTCATCCTCGACGGACAAATCAAGAAATATCAGCTCCGTTAAGAGGATTTTTCATTAGCAACCGAAAGGGCCCCCAGAATGGGGGCCTATTTTTTTCTCCGTAGGGGCGCGATTAATCGCGCCCCTACAACGAAAATCAATACAATAGCGATTAATCGCGCCCCTACAATAATAATTCCTCCAATTCCCTTTTTGCCGCTTCATTGCTGGGCTTCACCTTTAAGACCTTTCGGTAATATTCTATGGCTTTTTCTTTATTGCCAATTTCTTTATAATAATTAGCTAATGTGGCTAAAAGACTAGTATTATCGGCCATTTTGCCAATCCCTAATTGCAAAATCGTTTCAGAACTATATTTTTGACCATTCCATGGGATTTTATACAATTCAAAAAGATCTACGAAGGTCTGCGTTTCTGAAGGGTCCAGCTCCATACTCTGGAGATAATATTTTTCTGCCTTTGGATATTGCTTCGTATCTTTATAGACATTGCCTATATTACGAAGCGCCACGGGACTAGTCGTTATCTCATCCGAAGTCTTATAGGCATTAATGGCGTGGCCAAACATCCCCAAAGAATAGTAAGCGCCACCGAGAGAAAGATAGTCGTCCCCTGTCCTTTCCCCCCTTGGTTTTTGATAGATTTTTTCTACCATTTCTGCGAATGTCTTTTTATTCGGGTTGCTCTTGTATCCCTGCCACTTCATATAGCCTACGAAAAAATAAATCCCCACAGCGATAATGCCCAGGATAACCAACCCTATAATAGAATAGATGAAAATATATTGGATTTTTTCTTTCTGCATAATTGTTGTCTGAAATCTATACATTAATTTCCCCGTAGGGGCGCGATTAATCGCGCCCCTACGAAAATCAATACAATAAAGATTAATCACGCCCCAACTCAAGACCCCTCCGATTGCTCGAAGGGGTCTTGGCGGATTTCTGCGCTATCCGGAAACGTTCATTTCAACAATTATCTCGTCAATGACTGATAGTCGGTTGGCAGATTCAGCGCGTAGCCGTTCGTCCAGTCAGTAGAGGAGGCACCCGTAGTAGGAGTAGTCGTAGCGGCAGATTTATCAGACCAGATGAAGACGGAGTCATCTCTGCTTGTTATCGTACCGATGGCAGAAGACAACACAGATCCTTCGGTGAGAGTATCATCTATCACGAATTCAGTCACATTCTCTGCCAATGCATCCTCATCGACATCCAAAGCGGCGAATCTTGTCTGAATTGTGTCTCCAGCCGTAGCCGAACCACTGACGGTCGCCTTGACTTCATAGGTCTTGGATTGACCAGCTGCTATTTCTTGCATGGTGCCAAAGACAATGATTATGTCTTCGGTATTTGCAAATCCGGTAGTATTACCAGGAGCATTAGCAGCTCCATCTGTGATGGTAGCAGTAAGAGCAGTACCGGAGTTAGCCATATCATAGATCGTTACGGCACCCGTAATAGCTGGGGTTGTACCAGAGATGACAAGAGTTCCAAACTGCATTTTCTTAATAGCAATATCACCACCAGAAGCCAAGACTGTGAATTTCGCCAAGGTTACAGTGGTGTTGCTCAAGGTCGTAGTTGGCAAAGCATTGAGCGTTACTACTGGCTTGCCTTTTCTGACAATCAATTCATTGCCGTTAGGCGTGCCAGAGATGGTAGCACTAATATTTGACAGGGCGCCTCTTGCGACAACATTACCGATAGAATCGATACCGAATTTGGCTGCGTTACCAGAGGTTGCGCCAGAACCAACACCGTTCAAAGTAGCGCTAATCTTGATCTGCTTATTGACAGCCTTAGTGACCGGAATAGCCAGATTGTTGAAGGCGTAGGTAGTGCCAGCAGAAACAATTGGGCCATAGACGGTTGAGCCGTCAGTGATGTAGAGACCAGAGAAATCGCCAGCGCCAGAACCAGTAGTGTCTGTCCTGGTTACGGTCATTTCGGTAATGACTGCGTCTTCGTTGTTGGTGTACAAGTTCAACACAGTGTAGTCCACCTTGGAAGTGCCAGGAACGACTATCGCGGTAACTGCGGTAGAAGAGTGTTGCGAGATAGTCAAGGTGGTGCTGGTAGTAATAGTCTGAATAGGAGAGTACCCGGTACCGCTAGAACTAATCGCCGTATTAGACTTCACACCAGTGCCATCAATGTCTCCCGCAGTATTGATACCGAAGCTGACCTTATTGGCGTTCGTAGCAGAAGAAGGGATAGTACCCTTGATGGTCAATACCTTCTGGCCACCAGCAGTGAGCGTCAAGGCCAGACCAGAGAAGGTGGCCGTATCTTCACCGACAACATCGGTGAGCGAAGCCACTGTGTCACCTACTTGTGTAGAGCCATCGAAGAGTTTTACATTGGTGACATCAGTATAGGTAGTAGTAACTCCAGTGCCACCAGTAGCGCCACCGTTAGAGATGATGACCGAATTGACGACCACATTTTCAGCGGTGCCAGCCGTCAAGATAATATTGCCTAGAGTCACATCCGCCGAGCCGATAACGATATTGCTAGCTACTGGGGTTGCTCCCATAGAAGTCGCAATTGTACCGACGGCAACAGTCATCAAATTACCGGTAGCCGCGCCAGTCTCCACGACATCTGCAGTAGACATCACGCCAGTAGAAGTAATGTCGTCAGCAATGGTACCAGCGCCAGGAACAGAAAACTTGATGTAATTTGTGTTCGTGGCTGAAACTGCGTGACTTGAAGGCACATCGCCAATGATACTCAAAGTCTTAGTGCTACTAGCGGGGATTCTCAAATTAGCGGCGAAGCTAGCCACCCCAGAGGCTGGGTTGGACACAGCTGAACCGATTTGCGTCGTCCCGTCCATCAATTTCACATTGGCTAATTCACTAGTATCAACAACATCAGCGTTGGTAGTGTCGCCAACTTCGTAAGCGCGAACAGTGATAGAGCTGACATCGACATCCTCACCGGAACCAGCCGTGAGGTCGAATTTCGTGAAAGTGACACCAGTGATACCCGGAGAGATAGTAGCCGTCGCGGTACTACCAGAAGCCAGAGAAACTACGAGAGTTCCCTTAGCGGCGATAGTGTGGGCGTTGCCGGTAGGAGTACCGGAAACAGCGGCGTCGGCCAATTCAATACCGGAAGCTAGACCATAGGCTGTGATATCGGTATCTACATTGTTAATCTTGACGAGCGGACCAGTTACAGCGTTGGTCGTAGCGCCGATAGAAACGGAAGCCTTGACCAAAATCTCTTTGAAAGCGCCCTTAGCAACTTCAATCGGCGTGTTCAAGTAGAAGGTAGTGGTGTCGCCAGAGAATGAACCAGTGGAACCGACTTGCGTTGCGCCGTCAAATAGCTTGATGCTATTCAAGTCCACGTTACAATCACCGGTGGCTCCGTCCACACAAGTCAGGGTCAGCTCGGTGATCTTGATCCCCTCGTCAGAACCGGCCGTGAACTTGATTCCTTCGTAAGTTCTGTCGGTAGTACCCTTGACATAATTCAAGGCAGATGGGTTGTTGGCGCCATCAGCTACCGTCAGAGAGCCAATATTGGTCGTGGAAGTGCCCAGATTGACCGGGAAGGTCAACGAACTGTTGGTGTCAACCGTAATATCACCAGCGGAAGCCTCGCCGTAAGCGGTAATATCGGTTTTCTTGTTAACACCGAGGATGACTGTTCTAGCGTCTTCGGTTGAAGATGAAACATCAGCGTAAACCGTCAACGTCTTGGTGCCGGAAGCGACTACCTTGACATCAGGGTTGAGGTTGATGATTGCTTTTCTGCTTGATAGAGATGAAGCGCTACCCAAAACAGTCGCTCCGTCCTTGATGGTGATATTGGTAATATTAGCATCAGGAGCTGAACCGGAACTAGTCAAAGTGACTGCATCTAGGTAGATATTTTCAGTAGCCGAAGTAGCGGTGAAAGTCAAAGTACCTAGATTGTTGTCGGTTGAACCAGGAGCAATAGTTGGAGTGGTGCTAGAAGCGGCCACATCAACATCGCCAGCGACAAAGTTGGCTACCGTCTTGGTATTGCCGGTTACTGGGAATGAGCCAGAAACAGTGATAGCCGTATCAGACAATACTACATCGGCAACAGCATTGATACCCAAAGATATAGAAGAGGAAGCTGTGGCTGTAGAAGACAAATTAGCCTTGATAGACAATGTCTTTGTGGTCCCAGCTGGAATTGCTAGAGCCAATTGAGAGAATGTCGCATACATTGTATTCAACGATTGCGTCGAACCAACTTGCGTGGAACCATCATAAAGCTTGATAGAAGAGATGCTCGTATCAGTGCTGACGCCTCCTCTTTTTACTTTGATGGAGCTGACCGTCACGGCAGAACCGGATCCGGCTGTCAAATTGATTTTTGAGAAAACAGCGTTTTGAGCCGCTTGCGCGACTGAACCAGCCACTGGGCTGTCAGAAGCCAAGGACACAGCAAGGCCAGTCCCAGTAGGAGGAGTAATAACTGTATCGCTAGAACCGCCACCAACTGTAACGCCCCAGTACATACCAATATCCTTCATCCATGTTGCGCCTTCGGCGACTGGAGTGAAGTAGGCCTTGTAGGAACCGTTAGCGGAAGGAGCCTTGATCGTGAATTCAAATCTGGTGTGCCAACCGGGGAGAATAACTCCATCGCGAATAGCAACAGTGCGATTGGCAGAGAGCCAGCCTGCAGAGTTATAAAACTCGGAAGAGTAGTCTCTTGACTGACTGGATGAACCGAATGAGGAACCAGCGCCTAGACGAACTGGGTTCACCCCATCGTTCTTCCAAGTCTTGGTGCCTGTGTTCTTCACCTCAACCCAGACATTAACCACTTGACCAGGGGTCAAATTGCTAGGGTATGGGGACTGGGTGATGTATTTGTAATCATAGGCGGGAGCGGCAAGAGCCTTTGGAGCGCTGTACGCGAAGTACAAGCCCAAGACCATAGCCGCCACCATAGCGCCATAGATCACTTTTTGTAATTTGAGAGTTAATTGCATAATATGTGTAACCTCCTTTTGCTCCGAATATTTCGGAAGCAAATTTAGGATTAGTTATATTTTTTATTTTTCTTCTGATCTTCCATGACATCTGCTCTCTGCCATACGATATTTCCCCAAAAGGGAAAGGTTCGACCTTTTTGTGTTAGCGATAACACAATACTGTATGGATATGAAAACTTCCGATGTCTCTTCCAATCAATTTAATTTATTAATTTGATTTCTTAATTTCTTAATTTCTTATTTTTTTAATTTTTTCCGACGCACTATATTTTTTAATATAATGAAGTCGGAATCCCGATTTCGCGATAGCGAACATCGGGACTTAATTTCTTAGCCATCTCATTCACAACAACTTTCGCAACCAAAAGCAACAGTTTTCCACAACTTCAACTAGTTATCTTTGAGACTTTTTTCACGTGTTTTTAAGGTGCCAATATCAACAAAAAAACGGCTTTACAGACAAACATTACAAAGGCTTTAACAGCCTTTTGCGATTGTTTTATCGTAGCCTCCGGATCCTCCTTTGCAAACGTAACTATCATTCATTATATACTTCCTGATAATCAAGTCAATTATGTTTTCCACAAAATTTTCTTTGGCTACCAGAGTATTTTCCCACATATCATAATGCTGATACAATTTTATACGAGTTATATTTTATGTCAAATCGTTATTTTTTTACCGCTTTAATAAGCGGAGAAATAAGAAAATAAATTACGTAGGGGCGACCCTTGCGGTCGCCTTTTTTAATTTGCGGTCGCCCTTTCTACGAGGGTGGGGGCAAGCCCCACCCCTACGCGAACTCAATTCTTTCAGAATTTTGAAGCCCTAAGGGGTTAATTCCAAATAATTTCTTAATTTCTTATTTTTCGCACACTTTGATTTCTATACAATAGTCTCGTGCGACCCGCCAAAAGTGAAATCTATTTGGCGAAGAGGAATAATCACCTATTTCGCCAAGAGATTAAACGCAGGCGGGCTTAGTTTCTTAGCTTATCACCCCTCCCCCCAACATCTTCCCTGATTTATCGTAGAGAACCACGCTCTGCCCCGGAGTCACCGCGCGCACTGGCTTCTCAAACATTAGTTCGAGCGCGGAACCACGCGCCTGCCCCGATTGGGACATCGGGGGATTCACGCGAGAAGAATCAGTAGCGATTCGCTTTATGGTAGCTAACTGTGGTTCCTGACCCGAGCGAATCTGGGCGAGAACTTTTTTTCCCTGCATATTCAGCAAACCTGTATCCAAGATATTGGCCTCCGTGGCCACCAATTTTTTGACAAATAAGTCCTTGTCTTCGCCAATTATCACACGATTATTCTTGCCATCTAGCTTGACAACATAAAGACGAGGAGAGGAGCTTTGCAGATTGCAGATTGCAGATTGCAGATTGGAATTTCGAATTTTAGATTTATAATTTTTAATTTGAGA
>CAYHEQ010000001.1:0-74116 GCA_964355795.1 uncultured Candidatus Saccharibacteria bacterium | reverse complement strand
TAGGCGGGTTGACTCTCAACATGGAGCGTGGGAAAAAAAATAAGATACGCTAAGGTGTAAGATTTAGTCGCGTTGTTCACAGTTCCTGCGGATAAAAATAATTGATAAGCTGTTCCATTGGGGTAAGGTTGTTGATGCCTTTGTGGGGCTTGACTGAATTGTAATAATTGATGAATCTAATAAGTTCCTGCTTCCGATGGACCCTTGAGGTAAAGCGTGTTTTCTTTAACCACATATCCTGTATCGTCTTAATCACTCTTTCTGCTTTGCCATTAGTTTGAGGGGTATGCGGTTTGGTAAAGTATTGCTTAATACCGTTTGCTTCGCACATTTTCATCAGTTCATGTTTGCGAGGGTTACCCTTGTATTCGGTGCCATTGTCAGTATACCAGACTTCCATGGTATAGGGGCATTCTTCCAAGACTTGATCGAGAAACGTGGCCGAGGAATATTGGGTGCGGTCAGGCAGAATGGCCGCATACAGCTCCCTAGAAAAGTCATCAATCGCCACGTATAGAGTTTCAGGCTTATCGGTAACTTTTTCTCCTTCCAGCATAGGTAGTTCCGTGTTGTCAGAATGCATCATTTCACACGGATAGTTCTTGTGGTAGCGGAGGGCTTGGCCTTTCAGTCTTTTCTCTATTGCCGCTTCGACCTTTGCCAATCGCCTAATCCCGTATTTTAGGCACCGGTAGCGTTGGTTGGTGCTTTTGTGGATGCTGTAATCGTTCCTTCTGGCGCGATGGACGATATTGTAGATAGTGTGCCTGCTAACATGGTAGTCACGAGCCAGTGTAGCTATCCGAACATTTTGCCGAAAATACTGATTAGCCACCTCTTTCCTTTGGACGGGGGTGAGCCGTGTAGATTTATGTATTGTCATAGTGTTCCTACTTTATCCCAAGAATGGTAAAGTGTGAACAACACTCTTAATTCTTACAGGCTACTCTATGCATTAAAACACTTCTCTTTTTTTGTCAATATTGAAGAAACATAATATTGGCTATATACTACATAATAATTACAGAAACGCACCTTTGACCAGAAGCGTCATTATCTAATAAGCAAGGCGTCTGTCGCACAGTCAGTTTCGCAAGAAGATTAAGCTAGTGGTGTAGCATATGTTGAGGATATTCTATCGCTATTGTCCAGAAGATAGAGTAGGAATACGCCCGACGTGGTTCTCCAAGCGGTTGTGCTTGGCTAGTTTTGCATTAAGTGTAAGGAACCATCTTGACCGTAATCGTTATGGTGATGAGGTGGAATGGCGAATTTTTATAGACAAAACCGATGCGCTGTCTGTGCAGGAAAAGGAGATTATCTATAGTATATCTCTCGCGTTTAAGGCAAAGGTGGACTATCTGTCTACCAATAGTAATGCGAAGTCATACCTCTATATATTGGAAGAAGCAAGGGTGGCAGATGATAACGACAGGTTGTTGTTTGTTGAGGATGATTATATGTGGGTTACTGAAGCAGTTTACGAGCTGATTGATGCGATAGACAATATCAACGGCGCTGATTATCTAACCCCCTATGATCATCCGGTAAGATATGATGAAGAGTATCGTGGAGGAGCAGATCTTCCGCATTGGGAGAACACGATATTTTTGAGAGGCAATAGGCATTATAGATCTCAGGAGTCCACGTGTATGACCTTTATGACTTCAGGGAAAATAATTAAAAAAGATTTTGATTTACATCGGAAATATTCTCTAGATAATGAAAAATGTCCAAATGACAGAGAACTGTTCAGGCACTTGCAACGACTTGGCAAATATCCTGACGCTGGCGAAAGAAGATTGTTGTTAGGGCCTATGCCATCATTGGCAACGCATGCGCATATGCCGTTTTTGGCTCCCATAATTGATTGGGAGAAGCCAATTGAAGAAGCCAACCAATATCTATACAAATTAATTACTAGTACATGAAAGAAAAGATGCCAGATATGAATGAAAAGTCCGCATTAGTCGCGAGACATTTGAGTTTCACTTTGCCAACAGGAGAGACATTGTTTGACAATGTTGATTTGGCTGTTAATAAAGGGGACAGAATAGCGCTGATGGGCAGGAACGGGGTGGGCAAATCAACCCTCCTGAAAGTACTAGCCGGAGCAATACGGCCGACATCTGGGAGTATAGACCTAAGCACTACGTCTTATGTAGATCAGCTAGATGAGGGCATAGATGATAGGGGAGACCAAACACTCATGGACTATATGAACGTAGCTAACGAAGAATGGTGGCGCATACAAATCTATTATGAAAAAATGTTTGGCCAAGAATTGCCAGATGTATCTATGAAACTAAAACAACTGAGCGGTGGTGAGTATATGAGGCTGAAACTGGCTATCGCCACCTTCAAAGAGCCAAAGATACTGCTTCTTGATGAGCCCACGAATCATCTAGACATTTCATCCAAGGAGGTGCTCCGTAAATTCATAGAAAAATTTGCAGGAGGGGTGGTGATAGTTTCCCATGACACTTATTTTGTGGATCAAGTTGCTAAAGAAGTGTGGGAACTATCTGAGCAAAAGTTAAAAAAGTATGGTGGGAATTATCAGAAAGTCACACAGATAAAGGAACAAGATGATGAAGCTAGACAGCGAAGACTGATGGACGCGGAGAAAGAAATTACGCGGGCGAAAGAGACGCTTGTCAGAGAACAGAAGAGGGCAAGTCGCTCAGTAGGTACGGGCAAGAGAATGGCCGGAGACAGAAGCATGTCGGCGATGGAAAGAGGATATTTTAAAAACAGGGCTACAGCGAGTGCCGGCAAAAAAAGCGAGAAAATCAAAAGCAACATAAATGAAGCTAGAGAGAGAACTGTGATTAACAGAAAAGTCAAAAATAAAATGGCCAAACTAGATATATCTGAAACCGAAGGGTTTAAAGGCAAAATGCTATTGGGGATAAAAGACTGTTCATTGATTGTCGGGGGGAGGGAGCTGATAGGGGACATCAATTTTTCGGTTGGATATGGAGAGAGAATAGTCTTGTCGGGCAAAAACGGAAGTGGCAAAACATCTTTCATAAAGATGTTGCTTGGGAGTCCTGCTTCTGACATAGAGCTAAGAGGACAGGAAGTGAAAAGGGCACCAAACCTTCCCAGTATGTATGTCAGTCAAAGATATGACCAAATAGATCGAAAGAAATCTTTGATTGACAATATCTTCCTGGCAAATCCAAGAATAAGCTTGCAGGAGGCGAGAACTATTTTGGGTAATTTGCTATTCAAAAAACAACACGAGGTAGACAAACTAGCAAAGAGCCTTAGCGGAGGAGAAACTGCTCGATTGGCCTTTGCAATAGTGAGCGCGTCCCCAGTAAGCTTGCTGGTACTTGACGAGCCAACAAATAATCTAGATGTAGAAACTGTAGATATAATCGCCGAAACATTAAAACAGTTTGAGGGGGCCATACTAGTGGTATCGCATGACATTGA
Organism: uncultured Candidatus Saccharibacteria bacterium; assembly: GCA_964355795.1. GTDB lineage: Bacteria > Patescibacteriota > JACPGU01 > JACPGU01 > JACPGU01 > CAYHEQ01. The sequence continues at coordinate 70,672 of CAYHEQ010000001.1, read as the reverse complement.
CTTCCTGAAAAAGATAAACATTGATAAAGCGTATATGATTACCAAAAACAAAATTAAAGAAATGGCAAATTTGCCAATAGAGGAGGGGTTTTATCAAGAATTGCTAGCTGAACAACCCCTATGATCTCAGTAATAATATTGGCGGGTGGTGTTGGCTCTAGAATGAAGGAGGTCGGTACGGCAATCCCAAAATTTCTTCTTCCTGTGCATGAAGAAATTTTGTTATTAAGAACTTTGCGGCAAATATTTAAAAGTAATTTTTGTCAGATCATCATCTGTGTCCAGTTGGAGTATATCGAATGGATTGACGTGTTGATTGACCATCTCGGAGGCGAAAAAAAATCAAAGATACAGATTGTGCCCTCTCGAGAGTTATCACTGCTAGACTCTCTGGCTTGTGTCGGAAAAGTCTTATCCGATGGCAAAACCCCGTTGCTGGTGTTGGGGGACGTTTATTATGTTGGTAACCCGTTCATCGGACTGTCTGACATTAATGTCGAAGGAGATATATTGGTTGGGAAAATGATATCGCAGATCTCCGAAATGCATAATGGCGGGGTGATAGAAACGCAAGGTTTAGACACAGTCATTAGGGTGGCAAAACATCCGACGACAGATATAAAACGGGGAGCAATATGGTCTGGGATGGCTTTGTGTGGAGAAGGCTTTTTTGAAGATATAGAGGAGCTAATAAGAGATAAAGAGCATGTCAACCTTAACTTGGAAGATATATTCGAATATCGTAATCGTAAGTATCACAATAGTCGAATAAGGGATAGTGGAGATTTTGTAAACATAAATTCTCCCATCCACCATGCTTACGCGAATTTATTAGCGCTCGCATATAGTGGTAGTGCCAATGACAACGTCAAAAAGACAGCATTGTTATGCGCAGACGAGGTAAAAGAACTCATTCTGAAAAATGGAGAGCAATTATGAAAATTATTTTTGTCGAGCCAAATTTGAAAATAATGTCGGGGCATTTCTTCGAAACAACAAAGTCTTTGGTGGCATACTGTGTCGAAAGACAAACAAACCTACAGGTGGGTTTCGTCTGTAATTATTCTGCAGACGAAAAAATATTAGAATATTTTCCTTATATTAAGCCTCTTTATCGAATGTCCTGTTTTGAGCGAGGGAAAACCGATATTGCCATGGATGATATAAGAAAAATAATTACAACATTTGATTTATCCGAGCATGATGCGATCGTATTTACTACCGCCCATCTACGAGAGATAAGAGCGGTCAAGAAGATATCGAAAAAAAGCAAAATACCAAAATTCGTGTTGCAACTCCACCAGTATTACCCGCCTTTGCCAGACGCATGCATGATCTCTGATGCCAGTATTAATGGAAAGCTGGAAAATAGATATCAAAAGGCTATGCGTGGCATTAATCAGAAAAAAATTAGCATAGTGGTTACGCCCGTAGCTCTCTTGGCAACAAAAATAGCTAAGATTACTGGGCATAGACCAAAAATGTTTCCCGTACCATTTAGCGCACACACGCCGTTTTCAAATAAAAAAAAGAACTTGTTCGCTACCAATATAGGTTTCTTCGGAGATGGCAGGAAAGAGAAGGGCCTATTGGATTTTCTACGTTTGGTAAAAATAATAACAAAAAAATACAATAACGCGAAGCGTTACCATTTCATCGTCAATGTTCAAAACCCACGCGGTTTTGCTAAGAAAGAAACTTTTGAAATAGGAGAATTACTGAAGGATATGGGACAAGACGGGTCAATCGAAATAATATGGGGGCATCTTGACACAGATGAATACCACCATCAGTTGTACAAATGCAGTTTGGCCATATTATTGCACCACCCAAGGCACTATAGTATTCGCTTGTCTGGTATCGCGGTAGAGTGTGGGATGATGGGTGTCCCAGTCTTGGTTCATAAAGGTACGAGTATGGCTAAATGGGTGAAAGAGGGGAGGCTTTTTGGAGCAATCATGCGCTCGAACAGGAGCTCAGATATCATCAGGGCGATTACTGAATTGGGAAAAGCAACAGACAGCACAAAAAACAAAACTAAACTAAATGAGCTTAGTGTGCAGTGGACAGAGGAGTATTCTGCCAAAAGCTATATCGATAAGTATCTATTGCCTTTATTGTCTCATGAATAAAAACAACCCCATAATAACAGTTGTTATCCCGACCAGGAACAGACCTGATTATTTGAAGCAGGCCCTACAGAGCGTTTTGGGTCAAGATTTTCAAAACAAGAGAATTGTAGTTATAGACAATGCTCCGGATATAGTAGCGCAGACGGTTGTAGAAGAAATTGGTGGTGGGCAGGTCGAATATATTAAGTTTGATGAAGACACAGGAATAATCGGTGGGTGGAACAGGGCAGTTGAGATATGCGATACGAAATATCTCTCTATTTTTCATGACGATGATGTCATGCTGACTGGATTTTTGAGTAAATCGGTGACTGCGCTAGAGGCAAATCCGAGTGCCATGATGAGCTATGCGCAGGCGAATAAGGTAGACTCTCAGCTAAATTATATCTCAATATGGTCAGATTTATATCTGCGCAAAGGGTTGATAAGGGGCGGTGACTATCTTATGTATATAATCCAGAATGGGTGCTGTGTGACCATAGCGCCAACCGTAGTCTTTCGTAGATCTGTTTTTGACAAGGTTGGAATGTTCATCGATGAACTTTGCTACAATTCCTTTGATCTCAATATGTGGATAAAGATTGCGAATAGATTCGATATATTTTTCTTGAAAGAAATACTCGTTCATTACCGTCTTCACGAGAAACAGATGAGTCAGAAACATTGGTTTACAAAAGGATACCCCACGGGCAGACTGGCTACCATGATGGAGCTGATCCATGCGACGCAGTTGCTACTCAAAAAAGAATGTATTATTTCTGATCCCAAGAGACAAAGATTTTTAATAAATAAGATATCGGAATTCAATAAACTTGCATCTGGGTATGCCAGAAGCCTAATCTCTGGGCTTTAGGGCTAGTCCGGTTTCGTCGCATGCAAGAGGCTAGCCGTAGGTGTTTTTTCGCGCAGATCGTTCTAGCTTGACTGCAGATGGAAAAAACTTGTTGCTTGACTGATATTCCATTGTATGTGTCATTGTCTTACAGTTCTTAAAAGTTTTAGTATTTTACTTTTATGACCACTAAAGTTGCAAAGCACCCAGGGTTAATAACTAACTTTCACGGGAACACAGTAAGACTATCAAATGTGACGCTGGAATATTATGCAAAAAGGCTAAGGCTTATTTTGCTAGGAGGAAAGCACGTTTACATCCAAAATAAGAAAAGAAAGGAGGGATAAAATGAGCAAGCATCTTCGTGGATATCAGTGGAGAGAAAGCAAAAAAGCGATTGCAAAAAAAGAGCGCGCAAAGAAAAAGTCTTTGAGCTCTTTTTCTGGCATTGACGATGGCACTTTCTTTTTGAAGGAGCCACAGAAGAGTTCGGTTGTTGGCTTAGTGGCGGATGTTCGCGGAGAATCCCTGGACATTTATGTCGGCGATGAGCTAGTTCATCTGGGTCGGCCCCGTTATTCCTCCAAGGCCAACAAGGACATGGTTGTTGGTGACCATGTTATTATGGACGATAACGACAACTGGTTGTCTATAAAGGGTGTGGTGGTTAGGAGTAATGTTTTGGTGCGTATGAGGAGGGACGAGACCAGGAGGCACACTAAGGCAGCAGAGGCACATCGCCATATTATAGCCGCCAACGTTGATCTCATGGTCGTCGTTGTGTCAGCAAAAGAACCACCTTTGCATCCGAAATTCATTGATCGTTGGTTGGTGATTGCGCAAAACTCCGGCATAGACCCATTGGTTTGCGTGAACAAGTGTGAGCTGGAGGGTGACGCGGAAAGGGCGGTCATCGCTAAATATGCTTCTTTGGGCATTGACATCATAGAGACTTCTGCCATCAAGGACATTGGCATAGATGGCCTAAAGAGTCGTATTGCAGGCAAGATGGTTGTTTTTGTAGGGCACAGTGGTGTCGGTAAGTCTTCTTTGATTAACAAGATTGCTCCGGGGCTAAATCTAAAGGTTGGTGGCGTGAGCCAAAAGTCAAAAAAGGGGACACACACGACTACCTTCACAAAGGTTTATAAGTGGGGAAAGGGTTCTTATATTATAGATACTCCTGGGATACGTTCATTAAAGGCCTGGGGAATCGATAAGAAGAGCCTTCAATACTACTTTGATGAGTTTGCTCCCTATTTGGGTAAGTGTAAGTATTATGGATGTATGCATCTTTTTGAACCTTCATGCGCCGTAAGAAATGCTGTTGATAATGGCGCCATATCTAAAGAAAGATATGGTAGCTACATCAAAATACTAGAGGAGCTGTAGGTCTATTGTCACGGATTAATTTTCGACAAATTGTAAAATCCCAGTATACAGTACGCTGGGATTTTTCTTTGTGTTACCACATTTATTCTTGCTGTAATGGATTTCCAGTCAAGCTGGGAATGACAAAGAAACGAATGACGAGCTACTTTACTAATGTTGATTCCGAATAGATAGCATAATCCAGCATCCCGATGATTTTGCCGGTGGCGCGGTCGAGGTCAACGGAAATCTTGCGCGCTACTCCGCCGTAATAGCCGATGGATTCAATGTGGGTGATGGGTGTGGTCATGAGGTCAGAGCCAGAGGAAGCGTTGAGGAGAACAGAGGGGGTGACCCCGGCTATCGGTGCGCCTTCAGTTCTGGGTTGCGTTCCATCAGTCACTACTTTTGTGTACCAAGGCTTGATACGAATAATTTTTATTTTATTACCAATGGGATTTGAAATCGGCACAGACATTTTTTGAGTATCAGTAAAAATTTCCCCCCCTCTTCTTTGGGTATTATGTTACCGTTCTCGTCATAAGCGGTGATTTCCATACTGAAGCCACTATTGTTTAGGAGCAGTTGTGCTTTTATCTCCTTTGGTATCGCCCAACTCAAATCCACATTCCCCGTCAAATTAGGCACTTCTATCTCCAGCACATCGTCACGGTTCAGCTTGTAATTTTTTATTTCATTGGTCTTGTACCACATTTTTAGAGCGTAATACCGATTGTTGAAATTCGTATAATTGGAGGTCAGGCTGGAGCAGACGGTGGGGTCTGTGAAGGCGTCGGTCTCTAGACTGACACAGCGAGGGGTAACATTTAATTTTTCTGTCACATCAACAGAGGGATTCTTGTCGTTATCACTAGAGATCTCCGCGTCCTTATTGTACCGCCAAGCGAGCAGGGCGTCTTCGATTCCCGCTTCGGCGGCGTAGTAGGCGATGAGAGAATTGTCCAGCCGAGCGGAATTGCGAGCTTCTTCGGCCATTTCTTTGGCGAAAACACCCACCGAAGTCAGCATAATGCTGGAAAGAAAAATGGTGATGATGAGAGCCACGCCTCGCTGGGAAGATGCGGATGAACGCGGACAGGAACGCGGACGAACGCAGACAGGAAATGCGCGCTGACTTCCGCGGAAAGAGAAACGATTTTTTTTTGTTTTTTTGTTGGTCATTGATTAAAGAGTAATATATCAAAGAGTCGTTTTTACAAATCAACAAACGCGTCTTTATCGATCCCGATTTGTTTGATTATCGCCATTAGAATGGGAATATCAATATCTTTTTTGTGAGGGTTGGGAACAAATATCTTTTTGCTGTTGCTTATCATAAATTGATGTCTTGATGCCACATAGGGTCCAGAAAATCCTAGCTTAGCTAATTTTCTTATTAAAACCTTTCTCGCAAGAGGCTTTATCTTAGACATTTTGCAAAGTTTTTACCTTTTGTTTTTTTGATATAAAAGAAAAATCAAGATCGTTTATTGCCGGTAATTTATCACCGCTAACCAAGCTCACCAAAACATATTCTTCAATAACTTCGGCTAATTGACTTCTTGCTTCTTCCAACGTGTCTGCTTGCGCGTAAGCACCAGGTAAAATATCGATACTAGCGCACCAGCTGTCTGTCGTTTTCCCATATTCATACTTTGCTTTTTTCAAGACCTCTTCAATATAAGAATTGATAAATAATTTCATAATTAGGCGAATTAATTTTGTTATCATCATTATACCAAACCAAAGAAAGCTGTCAAAAATCCCGATTCTTATTTTATCACCACCGGCACGGAATCAGTGGCGACAAGGCCGAGTTTGTCGGTGAGGACGACCTTGATAGTGGCGTAGCCGAGAGTGGTCGGTGAGAGTTTCACGCTCTCCAGATTGTAATTATTCGTTTTGCCGTCATTAATCTTTTCGCCGATTTTTTGTTCGTCCAAGAAATACTCAATCTTGCCGATTTCTTTCGGCGCCTTGTAAGAAATGGTGACGCTGATGAGGGAGGAGAGCATAGAGTTGTCAGATGGCGAAGTAATGGTCACTGTCGGCTGATTTTCTTTCACCAATTGATCACAATCTTGCTTCTCGGTCGGGATACTGTTGTGTCCGGAAGCTTTGGCCCAAGCCACTACGCCTTCCTCCCAATTACTCCAGCCGGGCATAATGGAATGGAAATCAAAGAAAACGCGGTTTTCTACGAGGCTTGCCGGACAAGAATCGCCGGCCAGTTTTAGATTTTTCTCATCAGGGGTCGCCGGTTTGATTATCTTTACGATCTTATGTGTAGAATCTACCTCTGTCGGCGCCCGACCTTTCAAGAAAATTTCTTGGCGAGTGGGAAGTTTTTCCTTCAGCTCTTCGGGAATATCAGTCAAAGGCAACTGGCCGGTAAGGGCGTCCACGGTAGCGGATTCCACTCCGCCCGGGTTGACGAATTGTTCTACCGGAGTATTGGCGAGCGCGCGCCTCATATATTGATTCCAAATAGGCGCGGCGGCCATAGAGCCGGAAGCTCCAGCCATCGGTTTGTTGTCATTATTGCCCACCCAGACACCGGTCACTAGCGATGGCGTGTAGCCCATCGTCCAAGCATCGCGATATTCGTTGGTGGTGCCGGATTTGGCGGCCACTGGTCGGCCGGGCAGAGTCAATGTCCCGCCCATACCGAAGATCTCGGCGCGAGCCGAATCATCGGAGAGGACATTGCTGGTCATATAGGCGACATTTTCGTCCAGCACTTTCTCGCCTTTGTGTTCCTCGGATTTGTATTCATAAACGACATCGCCCCGACCGTCTTCTATTTTCAAAATAGACAGCGGTTCGTTGTACGCGCCTTGATTGGCCAGTGTTGCGTAACCGGAGGCCAGTTCCAAGAGCTTCACTTCGCCACCGCCCAGAACTAGAGACAAGCCGTAGCGGTCGGGATCGGTCAGCGACTTGACGCCCATTTTTTGCGCGAAATCAGTGGCGTTTTTCACTCCCACCAGCGCCAAAGTTTCTACCGCCGGGATATTCAGGGAATTGCCGAGCGCTTTCCTGATAGTCACCGGTCCGCGAAATCTATTATCATAATTGGTCGGTCGGTAGCCTTGGCCGAAATCAATAGACACATCCATCAGCATGGTGGCGGGGGAGTAGCCGTTTTTGAAAGCCAAGGCGTAGATGATGGGCTTAATCGACGAACCGGGCTGGCGTAGGCGAACTGAAACATTAACATTACCGTCATTTTCTTTGTCGAAATAATCGACCGAACCCACCATCGCCAAAATCTGTCCGGTTTTGGGATCGAGAGAAACCAGTGAAGCATTGGAGGCGCCACGAGCTTTGATGGCGGCGACATTGGAGGCCACCGCTTCCTCGGCTATTTTTTGTTTGTCGAGATCGAGCGTGGTAGTGATGACGAACCCTTCGTTTTCCAGTCGCGCTTCGCCGAATTGTTCAGCCAGCTTTTCTTTCACGTACATCACAAAATGCGGAGCGGTAATGCCCTGAGTCTGTTCGGCGAATTTGATCACCTCCTTCTTCGCTTTCTCGGCTTCCTCGCGATTAATCATTTTCAGCTCGGCCATCTGGTCGAGAGTAAAGTCTTTCCTGCCCATCAGCGCGTCAGTGTTGGAGCCGTAAGGATTGTAATAGGTCGGCGCTTGGGGCAGAGAGGCGAGTAGAGCCGACTCGGCCAGATTTAACTCTTTAGTATCTTTGTCAAAATAAGTTTTTGATGCTTGTTGAATGCCGTAGGCGTTGTTACCGTAGGGGATTTCATTCAAATACATCGAAAGAATCTCGTTTTTCGAATAAATCTGCTCGATTTCTATAGACATAATGAACTCTTTGATTTTTCTCGAAAGGCTTTTTTCGTTGGTTAGCACCGCGTTTTTCACGAATTGTTGGGTGATGGTGGAGCCTCCCTGTTTGACTTGACGGTGAAAGATGTCGTAGAGGAAAGCGCGGGCGATGCCTTTGAAATTGAATCCCGAGTGGCGGTAAAAATCTTTGTCTTCCAGCGCGACCGTGGCTTGTTTGACGGCATTGGGGATATCCTCAAATTTCACTAGCGTCCTATTTTCTTCGCCATGGATTTGATAAAGCAATTGGCCATTTCTATCCACGATTTTCGTTGATTGAGTAACGGAGCGATCGTTCAGTCTGTAAGGATTGGGCAAATCCTTGCCATACCAAAGGAAGAGCGTGGCCACCAGCAGGATAAAGCCAAAAGAACCATAAATGATAGTTTTTTTCCAATTAACATTTTGAAGCAAGTCACCCAAAAAACCACCCCAAAGACGAGTTTTTTTCTGCAAAAACTTTTGAGTTACCGAATTTTCGTCGGAGGAATAGGTGTAATGAGTGCCGACGACAGAGTGGCGACGGTGTTTTTTGTGGTGGCGAGAAAGGAGGTGGTGGAGCTTTTTGCGCATGGGTTTGGGGCTAAAAAATTAAGAAATTAAAAAAAATAAGAAAATAAAAAATCAAAACGAAACAGGCAATTTACGCCTCTTTATTATTATACAGCAAAATGGTAAAATAAGAAAATAAGAAATTGAGAAAATAAGAAACTAAAAATAAGTTATTTTTTATGTCAAAAGAGGCGCAAATAAAAACTCTTCTGGAAAGGGGAGTAGAAAACATTTATCCGAGTAGGGGAGCGGTGGAAAAAGCTTTGCAGTCCGGCAAGAAACTGCGGATTTATTATGGGATTGATCCGACGGGGGATTCGTTGCATTTAGGGCATCTCATCCAGCTCCGAAAATTGCGACAATTCCAGCAGATGGGACATGAGATTATTATTTTGATTGGCGATTTCACTGCCCAGATTGGCGATCCGACTGACAAAGCAGCGACTCGCAAGCCGTTGACCCACAAGCAAGTTCTGGAAAACGCCAAGGCCTATAAGAAACAAATTGGTGGCGTTTTGAATTTGAAAAGCGCCAAGGTGCGTTTTCTTTACAATGAGAAATGGACCAACAAATTAAAACCGGTGGATTTGCTAGAATTGGCATCGCATTTTACGGTCGGTCAGTTAATTGAGAGAGAGATGTTCCAAAAAAGGATTAGGGAAGATAAAAGTATTGCGCTTCATGAATTCCTCTATCCGATATTTCAGGCTTATGATTCGGTGACTATGGACGTGGATATGGAAATAGGGGGTAATGATCAGATGTTTAATATGTTGGCGGGCAGAACATTGATGAAGAAAATGAAGAATAAAGAAAAATATGTTTTGACCACAAAATTGTTGGAAGATGCAGAGGGGAAGAAAATGGGAAAAACAGAAGGCAATATAGTCTCCTTCAAAGACAGCGCTGATGAGATATTTGGCAAAGTGATGAGCTGGCCTGATAAGATGATGTTGTCCGGATATGAGCTTTTGACAGATATTGATTTGGCGCAGGCGAAAAAAGATATTCAAAAAAATCCTCGTGACGCGAAATTTCTTTTGGCGGGAAAATTAGTGGGCGCTATTTATGGCGACAAGGAAGCGAAGAAAGCGGGGGAGAGATTCAACGCCATTTTTCGCGAGAAGAAAACGGATGTGAAAATGCCAGAGGTGAAGGTTAAAAGTGGCAAAATGAATATTGTTGAGCTAGTTTTCGCGACCGGTCAGGTTTCTAGCAAAAGTGATGCTCGCAGATTGGTTCAGCAAGGCGGGGTTAGCATTGACGAGCGGAAGGCAACAGACGTGACCGCAACCATAGATGTCGTTGCTGGTATAATTATCAAAATTGGCAAGCATCGGATGGTGAAAGTTAAAAAGTAGCATTCAAAAGGAAAGAGAGTGGGCGGATGGAACAAAGGAGAATAATGAAAGCGGAGATAAAAAAACAATTGGACACTATTGTCAAAAAGAAATTCAAGGTTACAAATCTCGAATATTCTTTGGATATACCGGAAAGAAGTGAATTCGGAGATTATTCTAGTAATGTAGCCTTTTCTTTGGGGAAAAAGTTAGGCAAAAATCCAAAAGAGATCGCGGAGACGCTAGTTTCAGAATTGATAAAAATCAGAGATTTTTCTCGAGTGGAAGTGGCCGGCGGAGGATTTGTCAATTTCTTTGTAGAGCCGAAGATTTTGGAAAAATCGGTGGAGGAAATACTGAAAGCCAAGAAAAACTACGGAAAGGGTAATCCTTCTTCGCGCAAGGCTACGAAGGACGGTTTTTCTTCAAAAAACCGAAAGGTGATGGTGGAATTCCTTTCCGCCAATCCGACAGGGCCGATGACCTTGGGTAACGGTCGGGGGGGATTTTCCGGCGATACTTTGGCGGAGATTCTTGAGATGGCCGGATATGACACGCACCGAGAATATTATATTAACGATGCCGGCAATCAGGTGAAAAATATACTAACCAAATCGGTCAAGAAACAACTGGGGGTTGAGGTTCAAGAAAAAGAAGGCGAAGAAATCTATCAGGGCGAATATATAGAATATGTCGCGGGCAAGATCAAAAAGAAAAAGGGGATTGGCTGGGTAGAAAAGGGCAAAAGTGAAGTGGGCGTATTGGCGGCGGATATTATTTTGTCTGACTTCATCAAAAAAGATTGCCGGAAATTTGGCATCAGGTACGATGTGTGGTTCTCGGAAGAATCTCTTTTCAAAAGAAAATTGATTGAAAAAGTCTGGCAAAAGATCGTGAAAAAAAACTTGGTCTACGAAAAAGACGAAGCCTATTGGCTGAAAACCACAAAATTTGGCGATGACAAAGATCGAGTAGTGCGCACCAAAGACGGAGATTTCACTTATCTGATGTCCGACATCGCCCTGCTGTACGATAGATTTGTGATGAGAAAATTCCAAGAAGTCATAGTTTTCGTTGGCGCGGATCACCACGGATATATCAATCGCTGGCAGGCGGCGACAGAGATATTGGGTTTCAAAGGGCAACTAAAAATTATTGTTTTTCAAATAGTCAGGGTCATAAAAGATGGCGAAGAAATTCGTATGAGCAAGAGAAAGGGGACATTCGTCACGCTTGACGAGGTGGTGGAAGACATTGGTTTGGACGCGGCGCGATATTTTTTCATCTCGCGCGACTTCAATACCCATGTTGATATTGACCTGAAGCTGGCTAAGGAAAAAAGCAATAGGAACCCGATTCATTATATCCAATACGCGAGCGCGAGGATAAATAGTGTAATCGCTAAGGCGAGAAAACACAAAACACAAAACGCTCGCCCGCGCAGGCAGGCAAAACACAAACAAATTACAAATATCAATGAGCAAAATTCAGAATACGAATTGGATTTGATCAAAAAGATGATTCAATTGCCGGAACTAGTGCAAGAAATTGCAGAGAGCTTTCAAGTGCACAGAATCACTGCTTACGCCTATGAACTGGCGGGAGTCTTCCATAAATTTTACGACAATTGTCGGATAATAGGGGACGAAAAAGAAGCCGAGAGGCTGAAGCTGATTCGTGCGACCAAAATAGTACTCGAGAATACTCTGGGGCTTTTGGGGATCGTGCCAAAGAAAAAGATGTGATTGGCTCTCCCCTCATGTTCGTGGTATAATGTTTTTGTAAATAAAAAGGACATAATATGGCAAAAAATAAGAATACTTTAGAAAGAGGCTCAGTTCGCTATATCATTTTCAAGGAAGATAATACTTGGTATGGTGTTGGTTTGGAATTTAATATTGTGGAGTCAGGAGACGACCCCACGGAAGTGTATTCATTGCTTATGGAAGCTCTCAGGGGGTATGTTAAATCTGCCCAATTGATAAAAGCGCGTCCGAATATCCTGAATCAGAAATCAGATACCGAATATGAAAATCTGTGGGCGTTGGCTCAAAAAGACCAATTAATGAGCAAAAAAGAGAAAGAAAATGCACCCACAGTGCATAGTTTTGGCCGGATGTCATTGGCTTCTGCTTGATATATTATGCCCAACAAAATTTTCAATTGGACATTTAATGATGTCGTGAGAAAATTAAAAGAAAATGGCTTCTCTCTTATTAATACAGAGGGAAGCCATTATTTTTATGGTGGCCAATATGGCGGTCAGTATCGCCAGGTTTGTGTTCCTTTTCATGGAGCTAAGATTTTTAAGCCCAGAACTATGAAGGGCATTATTAAGCAATCGGGGATTTTGCAGGAAGGATGGTTTACAAAAAGATAGAATTTGCTAGTCACTATCACCCTATAATCCTACCTCATACACATCCGCGCCAGAGAGAACATAGACCTTGTTATCTTCTTTGGAGACCCAGATGTCTTTCAGGTCGTTAAATTTGTCAGAAATATATTGCGCCTTGTAATTGCCCTCTTTGTCATAAACAACCACTCTTTTCGCGCCACGGTCGGCGATGAAAATACTGCCCAAATCTTTCGTAGTGATAATGCGAATAGGGTCTAGCAATTTCTCCGCCGTGATCTTGGCGGGGTCATTGCTCTTCATCTGGGTGGGCAGGGCGGAAAGTTTGAAAGCTGTTCTCTCACCAGTCAGATATTGATTAACTGCGCCGTCTTTCATTAGGACGTAGATACTGCTGTCAATAGCCATATCTACCGCGTCAGCGAGATTTTCATTACTTTTCAGGTAGGCCGTTTTGGAGCCGTAATTATTAGTCAGAGCCACATATTTATAAATCTGGTTTTCTTTGGGGACTAGGAGATAAATATTATTGAAGAAAGTGCCGATACCAGTGGCTTCTGACCAAGCCTCTCCAGTGATTTGCGCTTTTTTATCCACTTTGTCCGAACCGGCGTTGTAAGAGTAAATGCTATTGGGATTGGTGGTGGCAATCAGAGCAATATCTTTGTTGTCAGGCGTGGTTAGGTGAACCAAATTACCCTCAAAATAAGCGCCAGCGATTTTAGTCGCGTTTTTTGTGTCCAGAGAATAAGAGAGGACGGTATTCCTCTCCTTATCAAAGGAGAAGAGTTTATTTTTACTTTTGTAGAGTCCTTCAATTTTGATCGTGGGATCAATAGCGGTGAAACTAGCGATGGGGGAGATGTCGTTTAGTCTTTTGACGAGAAAAAGCTTTTCTGATTCGGCATCTATTTTCTCAATCAGAACGGAGATCTCGCTCCCCATATATTTGGAATCAATGATGGCCTTGATTTCTTCTTGAGCTTGGGTCAAAAGCTCGCGAGATTTTTTCTCGTCGCCCAATTCTTTAGCCTTGATGGAGGCGTCAGTTTTGATAGCAATCTGTTCATATTTCTGGGCAATCTCATTCCTTTTGGCGATAGCTTTACGATTTTGATAGGAAAAAATGCTAGAGACGACGATCACCGTAATGAGCAAGATACCGATAATAGCGTAAAGCTGGCTTTGCTCCTTTCCCCTGTCTTTCACTTTCAAGATAGTGATTTTGATAATCACCAAGACCTTGGTGACGGGCGCGAAAATACTGCGACGGGGCGCTTCAAAAAGCTCTTGTTGCGGACCTTTTTCTCCTACCTTCGCGCCTTTTTTGAAAAACTTTTCGTTCTCATCCCAGAAATCTTGGCCGGGAGTCTTGAGGCCTTTTTTCTGCGCGATTTCAGAAACTTTTTCGTTCACCTTGCGACTGGCCTCCTGATGCATTTTGCTGATATTGGGCGAGATTCTTTCTTTGTAAATATCTCTGGACTTCTTGAAACCTTCGGTCAAGCCTTTCTTGGAATTTCTCAACAAGAAATTAAATATCGGCAGAGCCTTGGCGACATATTTTTGTAGCGCTGGAGTTTCCTCGCCAATCCATTCGGCCATAGCGTTCCTCTCTTCCGCTTCACCACCTTCCTCATGCAAAGCCTCTTCGGTAGTGAGTTCCAAAACGAGGGTGTTGATGCATTCAATCTCTTCTTTTTGCAAAGCCTTGACGACATAGGTGGCAGCTTGCGCGGGAGGGAATTTGGCCACAATTCTCTTCAAGTCGTCCAGAGAAAAATGGTAGAAGAGTTCGGAGGTGGAAAATATCAAGCGATCGCCGAGTTCTAGCTCTCCGGAAGTGATATTGACAAAAGTTTTCAAAGGATTGGGACGGTCAGCGGCGGACGAGAGGCCTTCGGAAACATGAATCATTTTACCTCCCCTCACCATATAGGCCTCAACTGTTCCGGCCTGGGTGAGATGCAAGGTATTGCCTTCCAAAGTGGCGATGATGCCATTGATTTTGCCGACCCAGCCGACTTCGCCCTCTTCGGCAAAATTGGCTAGAGCGTCGTTAACCTTTTTCAGAGCGTGTTCCAAGGAGGTCAATCCGTTAGAAGTATTTTGATAGTATTCTTCTATCACGGTATCTTCAATCATCTTGGCGACCCTGCTCATAGCCGGATCGGGAGAAAGAATTTCCAAGATGAAATAAAGCACGCCATGATTTCTTTCTTCAATATCTTTGGGCTTGAAGATAGAGACTAGGGTGTAGCGGTCAGGAGATTTCTGACGGGAGAGGATCTTGCCGACTTTGGTGACGAAATTGGGCATGGGGATTCGGGTAATTGGTGGTAACTGATGCTAATTTATAGTAATTAATTGCAATCAGTTACTCAATTACAACAAATTACCAAATTGCTGGTGTTCTCTCTCATTTTAACCCGATAAGGATTTTACGCAAGGGGAGTTTTCTTGTGGAAAACGGTAGGGCTAAGAAAATAAAAAATTAAGAAAATAAGAAATTAGAGCTTATCTTCCACGAAAATATGGCTACGGTGGTTATCGTTTGCTAAATATAGTCCCAATATGAAGAGCAGGGTTGAATCAATAGCCGAGATGAGGCACCAGGTACAGAAAGTGCCAATAACGAAGGCTTGGAGGTAGAGGAAATAGAGAGAGGCGAGGAAACCGAGGGGGGTTAGAAAGATAAGAAATTTATAGAAATTTGCGCTTCGCGCGTAATTGGTGGTAATTGCCATCAAGCTCAAAAAGAAAATCAGAGAATAATAGATAACGCCATAAATGGCGATATAGACGCCAAAAATATAGGCTTGGGGGGAGGTGGTGACGGTATCGCAACCTTGGGTTATAATACAAACCAGAGGCGCTCCCGTATAATGTTCGTAAGTTAAGTAAATAGAGTCTGCCAATCCGATGAGGGAGAGGAGGATGAAAAAAACCAAAATCCAAAATGTTTTTTTGTTCATAGAGCCTCTTAGTTTTAGTTGTAATAATTATATCACATTGCTCACTCGCCCACGCGTATCTTTTCGTTTTTGTTATTTTACAACTCATTCTCACATTCTCAAGAATGTGAGAATGATAGTTGCTTATCTTTATCTGCGAGGGGGTTGTGTGTATAATGGTGGCGTATGACACAAGATCAAGCTCTGAATATATTGAAATCTGGGGCCAATGTTTTTTTGACTGGAGAACCTGGGAGTGGCAAGACACATACTGTTAATGAATATGTGCGGTATTTGCGTTCTTATAAAATAGAGCCAGCAATTACAGCTTCAACAGGTATCGCAGCGACGCATCTTGGCGGGATGACCATCCATTCGTGGTCGGGGATTGGCATCAAAGATAAACTAAGCAAAAGCGATATTAACGATATTGTCTCAAGCAAATATATTACCGATCGTATTGAGGATGCGCGAGTTCTCGTCATTGACGAAGTATCTATGTTGTCGGCGACAACGCTTACTATGGTGGATATGGTATGCCGAGCTATCAAAAACAAAGAAAAACCATTTGGTGGTATGCAGATAGTTTTGGTAGGTGATTTTTTTCAGCTCCCGCCTATTGTTAGAAAAGATGAAAGTATGAATAGGCAAACGACATTTTTGGGCGATGAGGAGGAAAGTCCTTTTGCTTACGCTTCGCCTGCTTGGGAAAAAGCGGAGCTAACTACTTGTTATTTGGACGAGCAGTATCGTCAGGATGATCCTGTATTTCTTTCTTTACTATCGGCTATCAGGCGAAATAATTTTGACGAAAATCATTTCAAGCATATTAAAGAAAGAAAAGTGACGCGCGATATGTTGTCGGATGGTATGACGAAACTTTTTTCACATAATGCCGATGTGGATCGAATTAACGATATGATGTTGGGGAATCTTACTGACAACAATCATACCTTTACGATGGGTTCAAGGGGGCATAAATCATTGGTCGCATCAATGAAAAAGGGTTGTCTTTCGCCGGAGATATTACATTTGAAAAAAGGCGCGGTGGTGATGTTCACAAAAAATAATCCTCGCGAAGGATTTGCCAATGGTACTCTGGGAGTAGTTGCATCATTTAATGAGGAGAACGGGCATCCGGTAGTTAAAACAAAAAATGGCAGGCATATTCTCGTTAAGCCGATGGATTGGACGATAGAGGTAGGCGGTGAAGCGCGCGCGCGTCTCACTCAACTGCCATTGCGTCTCGCATGGGCCATTACTGTGCACAAAAGTCAGGGCATGAGTTTGGACGAAGCGGTGATGGATCTCTCGGGTGTTTTTGAATTTGGACAGGGGTATGTGGCGCTTTCTCGCGTGCGACGACTTTCTGGTGTCCATCTTCTCGGCTGGAATGAAATGGCTTTTCGAGTGAGTCCGGATGTTTTGACTCAAGATAATTCATTTCGCCAGGCATCTTTTGAAGTAGAAAGGAGATATTCTTTGGTCAATCAGACAGAATTGGTTAAAACGCATGAAAACTTTATCATTGCTTGTGGCGGACATATTACGCCATTGGCAGAAAACAACCAGCACTCTCTGAAGGTCAAGAAAAAGAAAACAGATACATACCAAGAAACCCTGAAACTATGGTTGGAGGGCAAAAATATTATTGAAATAGCCAAAGTGCGTTCTCTCCACGAGCGAACGATATTAGATCACATAGAACATTTAGTAGAAGGGGAGAAAATACTCCTTGCTGATGTCTTTGCTCGTTTGGTTTCGGATTCTCTAGCCAAAAATATTTCGCAAATACAAGCAACATTTAGAGAGCTTGATACGATGAGGCTCTCGCCGGTTTTTGAAAAATTTAATGGGAAATATTCATATGAAGAATTACGAATTGCGAGAATGTTGATAGGAGAAGAACGAAAAGCAATTACTGACAAGAAAGTTGATCTTGATGAAATGCGAGAAAAGCATCCAAGCGCTTACTTGCCATGGGATGAAGCGCAGGATGAAAAATTAACAAAGCTTTTTAGAGAAGGTAAATCTACCGTCAATCTTGCAACCATGTTTGAAAGAACAAAAGGATCTATCAGGTCGCGTCTTGTTAAATTGGGGCTAGTAGATAAAATATACAGAAATTAGATATTCTCACATTCTTGAGAATGTGAGAATATTGTGATATCATTTGAATATGAAAACAGCCAAACAGTTAGAGAGATATTTTAAAGGGGCGGCTAACCATCGGCGTCTGGACATTCTTTTTCTGATAGATAAGAAAAGTGGCATGACGCTAGATGAGATTGCAGAGGCTCTCAATTGTAATATGAAAACAATCTCCGAACACACAAGGCGATTAGTTCAGGCTGGTCTTTTGAACAAAAAGTATCAGGGTAGAGCAGTGGCTCATTCTCTCTCACCCTATGGGAAGAAAGTTATCAACTTCACTAAGCAATTTTAACATTCTCACATTCTTGCGAATGTGAGAATGTCGTGGTGTTGTGGTGGGATGTTTTATTGAGTATGCTATGTGAAGTTATATGAAAAATATCGTTATTATCGCTCACAATATTCGTTCGCTCCACAATGTGGGGTCTATTTTTCGTACCGCGGAGGGGGCGGGGGTGGACAAGATTTTTTTGACTGGCTATACAGGCTGTCCGCCGAAGAAAGAGATAGCCAAGGTGGCTTTGGGCTCCGAAAATATGGTTCCGTGGGTTACTTTGCGCGGATCTACGCGGAAATTTACGCGGAAGTACGCAGAAAAAATATCACAAGAGAACATTCATCCAGTGAAGACGATAGGGGAGCTCATTAAATGCTTGAAGGGGGAGGGTTATCAAATAGTTTGCCTAGAACAGGCAAAAGATGCGATTGGTTACAAAAAATACAAACCGAGTGGCAAGATCGCTTTGATCATCGGCAATGAAGTTAGGGGAGTGTCTAAATCCTTGCAACGGTTGGCCGATGTCGTTATTGAAATTCCGATGCTAGGGGCGCGCAAATCTCTCAATGTTTCAGTGGCCTTTGGGATAGCCATATTCTATTTGGCGGAGAGAATGAATGCCAAATAGAATAAATTTCTAATTTCTAATTACTAATTTCTAACGAAACATCAAGACCTAGTTTATTTTAACCTTAGTGCATTTTTTTTCTACTGCTTCCCAATTGAGATTTTCAAAATAGGCTTCAATATAGGCTTTGCGGTCGGAGCCGAAATCAATGAAGTAGGCGTGTTCATAGACATCGAGGACGACAATGGGCGCTGAACCCCAGATACCGCCTTGATTGTGCGCGTCGGCGGTATAATTTCGTAGCCGACCGTCATTGAAGTCGTAGGCTAGAATAACCCAACCGCGAGCGCAAAGACCGAGGGCTTTGAATTCTTCTACCCATTGCTCAAAAGAACCAAAATCTTTGGCGATCGCCTCCATAATGCTTCCACTTGGCTTACCGTCTCCACCTAAGATGTCAAAATACGCTTCGTGGAGGAGAATAGCGTCAGCAGTGAAGGTTTCTTCCAATTTCAGCTCTCGCAAATCGCTGAAGCTGGCGTTGGCCGAAGCTTGGTCGGCGTTAGCCACCTTGTCCTGAATCTCTTGCCATTTTTTCACATAGCCCTGATAAAGTTTGCCAAAATGAACCTCCATCGTTTTGGCAGAAATTCCCTTGAGCTCTTGGAAAGGTAGCTCTTTAACCTTGTTGTAACTTTTCATAATATGGATTTAGTTATATGCGAATTGAATCGGAACGCCGGGAATCGAACCCGGGCCACACGCACCCCATGCGTGCACACTACCATTATGCTACGCTCCGAGAAAAGAAGCAAAAATATTATACCTGATTTTTTCAAATAAAAAAACCTACTCTATGGATGGGACGAAAGAAAGATCGATGACCTAGGAAATCTAGGTGGGTGTCCGCAAATAAATGCTACGAACGAATCGCGGGCAAGTATCTATGTTGGACTCCCTCGATTATAGTGTAGGTCGATCTTAGCTCATCCCATCCACAGAACAGGTTTCGTCTGATACTGTGGATATTATGATTATACTGAAATTTTTTTGCGCGTGCAACGACTTAACAACACAAGCGATGCTAATCTACGAATGGTATGCGAATCTACGAATCTTATGCGAACGAGATTATTAGTATAAAAATTCGTTATATTCGCACGGCATTTCAAATTTGCGCTATTCGCATCGCGATTAAAATAGGGAAGAGAGATATGCGGAGAGATACGAAAATGGTTGCAAAACAAAAGCGATAATGAAAAGAAAAAATCTGCTGATTGCATAAATAAAAGGAAAAAGGATATTGATGCGAAAGACCATTTCCACAAAAAGGATGCCAAAAAGAATGATGATACCGGATCTCTCCCAATCGGCTAATTTATAATGCCAAGAGCGAGGCGCGAGAGCTTTGATGATGGCCGATCCATCCAGCGGAAAGATAGGTAAGAGATTGAAGGCGGCAAAGAAAACATTGATCTCCGCGATAACCCTAATGAAATGCAGATAGATATTAGCTTCGTAAGAGAGGCCGAGTCCCAAGGCGATAGCGATAGGGATGGAGCAAATGAGCGCCATTAAAATATTAGAAAAAGGTCCAGCCAAGGAAACTTTGAGTTCAGCGTAGCGACCGTGCAGAGCGTTGGGATTGATCGGCACTGGCTTGCCCCAACCAAAGCCGACCAAAAGCAAAAATAATGTGCCGGTGAAATCAAAATGACGCGAAGGATTCAAAGATAATCTTCCCGCGTATTTGGCGGTCAAGTCGCCGAGGCGAGCCGCCATCCAAGCGTGAGCAAATTCGTGGACAGTCAGACCGATGACGATGGCGATCAAAACCGCCGCGAGGTCAAGAGGCTGGGAGAATAGATTGAGGAGCAACATATATCTTTCCTTTGCCTTTCCTTCTTGCCAAAAGCAAATCTTTTTGATAAAATAACTAAGTTACATTTCTATTATCCATATTACTTGAGGGAAACAACAATGTCAAAGATGTGTCAAGCATGCGGAAAAACGAGAACGACCGGCAATAACGTTAGTCACTCCAATCGTCATACGAGAAGAGTTTTCAACGCCAATATTCAGCCAACCAGCCTAATAATCCGCGGGAAGAAGATTCGCGTGAAGCTGTGTACGAAGTGTATGAAAAGCAAGGGGAAAATTAGTTTATAGTTTTCAGTTTTTAGCTTCTAATCTCTGGTGAGAAAAATGATAGTATGAAAAAAGAAATTCCGTTAGGAATCTCTTTTTTGTTCTAGGTCGGTTCTAGGTTGCTGGGGTTTCTAGCGGAGGGGCAACAGTTGGCTCCATTTGTTCTTTCAGAACGCAGTCCATACATATCGTTTCTTCATCCGGAGCTATCTCGTGCGTTGATACTGATTTGACTCCGCAAATAGCGCAGGTGATTTCTTTTTCCTTAGCCTCTTCGGCTTCCTTTTCAATTTTCTTTTTCGCTCGACAGGCGCGACAACGGCGAGGAACTTCTTTGAAGCCTTTTTTGGCAAAATAAGCTTGTTCGGAAGCATCCCAAGTGAATTTGGCTCCGCAATCTTGGCATTCTAATTCTTTGTCTTCAAATTTCATACTCTACGGATTACGGATAATACGGATTTACAGATTACAGATAGGATATGTTTGCATTATCCGTACATCTGTACTATCTGTAATCCGTAGAACCTAGTATACCATATTTGGAGAAATGGTATAATAATCTTCTATGGTGGATATTAAAGAAGAATACCCGAGACAATTGGGATTTTTTCAAAAAGCTTTGGAGTCAGAGAGGCTTTCTCACGCCTATATTTTTTACGGTCCAAAGGGCGAAAAGAAGAAAGATTTTGCCAAATATCTTTCCCAATATTTTCAATGTCAAGAAAGGAAGGGGGATAGCCCTTGTGGAAAATGTCATCATTGTCGCCTAGCTTCGTCGGGCACCTTTGTTGATACTCATATGATAGACAAAGGCGACGAGCATATTTTGATAGACGATATTCGGGAGGCGCAAAGGGGCATCAATCTTTCTCGCTCCAAGGGCGAGTGGAAATTTCTGATAATAAACAATGCGGAGAAGCTGACCAATGAAGCTTGTGAGGCGCTCCTCAAAACCCTGGAGGAACCACCGGCGAAGTCTATCATCATCTTAACCGCTGGGGATAAGAGCGGTATGCCCAAGACTATTTTGTCTCGAGCGCAATCAGTCTATTTTTACGAAGATTTTTCCGCAACAGACGGAGAAGAAGGGGGAAACGCCATCGCTATTTGCCGTGATTTGTTATCCGAAAAAGATTTCTTGAAATTAATCAGAGCCAAGGAGCTGGCGGAGAAAGAAGAACCGCAAAAAGACATTGATATGATGATTTGGGTTTTGAGAAATTTGGCTTTGAATACGCAAGGGATAGGGGAATTGGGGGATTTTGAAAAAGATTCTTGGGGAGACTTGGAAAAATCATTGCCTTATGGTAGAATAGCCAAGGTTTTGGAAAAGCTGTTGAAAGTGGAAAGCGCCTTGGAGAGTAATGCCTCCAAGAGGATTTTTTTTGAGAATCTGTTCATTTCATAAACGCGATGCTAATCTACGAATGACATGCGAATCTACGAATATTCATGCAAATTGGATTCGCATAGGGATTCGCCATATTCGCATGAAAAATTCGTATCATTCGCATCGCTATTAACTAAAAGTATATGGAAATCATCATTCTAGTTGTAGCATTGGCGGCGTTGGTTTTTGTTGTGGCTCGCAAAATGCCAGAAGTTTCCGAGGAGCTTTTGAAAAGGCGGGGCAATAGTAATGGCGAGGCGAAGCTCAATAGATACGAAGCTTCCGAAGAAACCAACGGTAAAAAGAGTAAAAAAACCAGCAAGTCCATCCCGAGATTTGTCAAACAGAAAAGCAATTCTGCCGACGAAGTGTTGGAAAAAGTGGGAGAATTGATCGATCAGAAAAATCATACAGAGGCGGAAAAGATTTTAATTTCTAC
Organism: uncultured Candidatus Saccharibacteria bacterium; assembly: GCA_964355795.1. Classification (GTDB taxonomy): domain Bacteria; phylum Patescibacteriota; class JACPGU01; order JACPGU01; family JACPGU01; genus CAYHEQ01. Next base: position 48,311 of record CAYHEQ010000001.1, on the reverse strand, counting down.
TATTGAGAAAGATCCGAAAAATCCTAAGCTTTACAACAAATTGGGCGTTATATATATAGAACAGGAAAATTTCGCTGACGCCAAAGAAGCTTTCAGGACGGCTTTGAAGTATGACAAAAACAATGATCTGATTCACAACAATCTTGGCTTGGCGCTTTTCAATCAAGGGCGATACGTGGAAGCGATAGAGGCGTATCAGAGATCTATTCAGCTCAATGGTTTGGTGCCTCATCGCTATATCAATCTGGGGTTATCTTACGCGGCTTTACGGCAGTATGACAAGGCTTTGGATAGCTACAAGAAAGCTTTAGTTTTGGAAAAAGATAATGAGGATTATCAGCAATTGATTAAAGAAGCGACGGAAAAAATGGCGGAATTGCGGGTGGAATAATTTTTTGTAGATTTGCCACCTTAGCTCCCCGACGCCATGGTCGGGGCAGGCAGTGGTTTTCGGGCCACCTTAGCTCAGTGGTAGAGCAACCGCCTTGTAAGCGGTAGGTCGTCGGTTCGAGCCCGACAGGTGGCTTTTGGCAAGGAGTAGCTTCACCCTTCGGGTGACCACCCGCAGGGGTGGCAGTTGGTAGAGCATTTCCCCGCCCGCCAAAGCCTATGCCGTTGTAGCTCAGTTGGTAGAGCGTCACCATGGTAAGGTGAAGGTCTCGAGTTCAACCCTCGACAACGGCTTTGCATAGGCGGGCAAGCATGGTAAGGAAAAGGTCAGCAGTTCAACCCTGCTCGTGGGCTTTAGGCAAGGATTAGGAATTTGATAATTACCAAAATGGTGGGGTACCGAAGCGGTCAAACGGGGCAGACTGCCACCCTACGGGTGGTCACCCGCAGGGTGATAAATCTCTTATTTGCAAGAAAACAATATGAATGGATATGTATACTTATTGAAAAGTACCATAAAAAAATGGCGCTATATAGGTTCGACGCGTGATTTGAAAACGAGATTATTGCAACATAATAACAAAAAAGTTATTTCGACCAAAATGTATGCGCCATTAAGGCTCGTATACTATGAAGCTTACGAAACATATACTCTGGCTAGAAAAAGAGAAAATGAGCTTAAAAATAACAACCAGCAAAAGGAGATGCTTTTTAAAAGATTGGGAATTTAATGATTTTCAAAATGGTGGCGGGATACTCAAGTAGTCAACGAGGGCAGACTGTAAATCTGCTGGCTTCGGCCTTCGTAGGTGCAAATCCTACTCCCGCCATTTTGAAAATCATTGGTTAAAGAAGACTGCCACCCTACGGGTGGTCACCCGCAGGGTGATAAATCTGCTGGCTTCGGCCTTCGTAGGTGCAAATCCTACTCCCGTCATTTTGATAGAAATCTTAATACTTAATACAAATTTTATGCCAGGAAAAAAGAAAAGAGGACCAAGAGGGATGGTGACAATGGAATGCACCGTTTGCAAAGAAAAAAATTATTTCACTTCCAAAAACAAACGCAATACGACGGAGAGATTGGAATTGAATAAAAAGTGCAAGCGATGCAGGAAGGTGACGAAGCACAAAGAGGGGAAATAGGAATCGCTAATTTTCTCGAATTAACGCTAATCGCTCGAATATTAAGGCAAAACCGTTCTTAGAATAGGGGCGTAGTTTAGCGGTAGAACGTTGGTCTCCAAAACCAATAGTGTGGGTTCGACTCCTACCGCCCCTGTTAAAAACGCAAACTTATCGGTCTCTCCCGACGCTCCGATTTTGCATCGGAGGATCGGGATCCCGACATTGCCCTGCAATCGTCGGGACAAAACCGAGGTCGGGGGTTCGATTCCCTCAGCCCCTGCCAAAAACGCAAACTGATCAGTTTCTCCCGATGTAAAGTTGCGACTTCCGCCCCTGTTTGCGCAGAAATGGCTTCAAGTTTTGAGGCCATTTCTGTTACGAGCTTGGGGATAAATCGGCTCTTGTAGGGGTGGACTTATCGTCTATAATAGAGACAACGCTAGATAATAAAGGAATGGGTTAAGGAGTGTGATTTTCAGTCGAGAAGACGCAAAAGGGAGATATTTCTGTCTTGGTTTTGAGTTAAGCGACACGAATAATGCGATGCGAATTTGAAATGCCATGCGAATCTACGAACGCGATGCGAATTTACGAATCCCATGCGAATTAATTCGCATAAATATTCGCCATATTCGCCCGCCCGCCTCGCTATGCGCCCCACCCATATTGTTTGCTCCCTAAATATTGCGTACGATAATTGTAAACAGATATGAAAGCTTCGGGCGAGAGCATTGCGGGCAGGCATCCATTCGCAGATTAGCATCGGTTCAGCAAGATTTTAAGTCAGGCTTAATGTCAGTTAGCAATAGATATTTCAAAACAAAATTTTCATAACAGTAATACAAAAAAGATGTTATCTTTCAATTTTGAAAAAATCGTGCGCAGGAGCAATCGCATCAAAAGAGCCTCCACTCTCAAGGGTTTTTCCAAAAAACTTTCCAACAGAAAGGCTACTATATATGTAGTAGGCCTTTTGCTTTTGGCTGGCGTGGCCTTGGGAGGATTCAAACTGGGAACATTCGCGGCCGATAGACAACCTATTGATGTCGGCTACAATTTCAATTATCAAGGTGTTTCGGTGCATACGAAGGCAGAAAACATCGCGCCAGTATCTGCGCGAAACAACACGGCGACGGCGAAAGCGGGCGATACAGTCAAATTCACTTTAACCGTCAACAATCCTGAAAGTTTAGCCAAGTCCACAGATGTCAAATTCTCCACACCGACAGGATTCAAATATAGCGGTATGAAGGCTGGCTCTGATGGCACTACCGCTTCTGCGCCAACAACGGGGGGTTGCGCCACTGCCATAGTAACGGGCTATTCCGGGGATATGATCTGGTGCAACTATTCCGCCAAATCTGGCGATTCGTTCATCGTCTTGGACACTTTGGCGCCGTAGGGGCTAAGAAAATAAGAAATTAAGAAAATAAGGGATCAAAGTACACAATATAGTGAATCAAAAAAAACAAAAAGGAAAAGTAGAGGAAAGTCTATGGCAAAAGATATTACCGTAATTTGTAAAAAAATGGATATTAGAAAAAAGATTTTAGAGAAGACATATGTTCAAGAAATGTCCGCAGTGCAAAAAACAATACTGGAAAGGATATAGTGACCAATTTTGTACTGGGTGTGGCTTAAGGTTGCCAAAGAAAACCGCCAAAAGATGTTTGAATTGTAAATGTATACTAGACGATAACGAGCAATATTGCGGTAACTGCGGAAAAGCAACGAAAATTATAGCCAAGCGCGCGGTGAATGTTTAATTTTAGCAAAAATGTCAGAAAAAAAGATTACCACAACCAGAGAGGAAATTAAGGAAATCGTAACGGGGGTTATTGAGAATTCTTTTGCTGGCGAGAAATTCAAGAACGCCGTAGAGAATATATTTGAGGGTCAAAGATTCAAGGATTCAGTTGAAGATGTAGTAAAGGATCAATTAGCTAAATTCAATGTTAATTTTTTGGAACCGATGGAAAAAGAATTAAAACAAGAAATTAGGCAATCAGAAGGAAATAACAAAGATTGGACGGATAAAAGAGTGAGGCAAAGTGAGGGGAGAATAGCGCAAAAACTACACACTTTGACAAGTATTCTGGCAAGAAAAAGGATTTTGAGTGAAGAAGAAGCAAGCAGTATGCACAAAGTAGGAGCAATAGGATAGTCGGAGATTGAGAAAAATTATTAGGGATAAGAGATTTGGCCTCGGAGAAGTTTGGAAACTAAGGTCGAACCTCTAAATGAGGAAATATATACTACAGATACAGAAATTTCACTTATGAAAAAGAAAAACAAAAATTGGGAGGAGAGAAAGAGGAAGATTTTTAATAAAAAAGCAAAAATTATAATTAGTATAATTATTCTTATAGTTGTGGTTTATGGGGGATCTTTGTTGGCGAATGTTCTGTTGAATAAATATCGTATTTGGCGCGATGTGAAAGCGCAGGAATGGTTAGCGAATGGGCTGGATGCGTACAGGGAGGCAACGATGGGTAAAAGTGGCGATCAGGCAATAAGCGCAGAAATGCAAACAAAAAAATACAAAGAAACCGTGGAAGAATTAGAAAAAGTTATCAATACACAGCCTAACAACAAGGATGTTTTACAGAAACTTGCCGTTTCTTATTATAATCTTGGAGATTTGGGTAAAGCCGAGGAGTTTTTCTCACAAGCCGTAAAAGTAACTCCTCAAGACGCTATTTTGCATAATAATCTGGGCAATGTTTTGCGTAGTGAAAAAAAATACGAAGAAGCAAAAAAGCATTATCGCGAAGCCATCACCATTGACCCACATTTTTCTGCCACCTATGTTAATCTAGCGGTACTTTTGAGAGATTTCGAAAATAATAGAGCAGAAGCGATAAAAGTTTTAGAAGAGGGAACAGCTCAAATTCCAAAAGATGAGATGTTGAAGCAGATATTGATGACATACAGAAGAGGATAAAACAAGAAAAAAATGATAAAAACTTTAGACAAAAAGAAGTTAGCTATTTTCGTCATCGGAATTGCGCTAATTATTGCCGCAGTAATGGCTTGGGGTACGCAAAACCAAAAAGCCCAAGCCGCAACGACTTATACTCTCACATTGACGGCTGGTCCGAGCGAGTATGGCGTGGTGATTGGCGGAGGGACGAATGAAAATTCCACCAGGACCATTACCGCCACTGCGAATCTGGGATATAAATTTTATGGTTGGACTTTTACTTCTAACCCTATTTATGGCAATATTTCTAGCAAGGTCACTAGTACTGCGACCTTCACTTTTGGTCAAGGCAACACTGCTTTGATGGCTAATTTTGTGCCTATTAGCGCCGTATTTCCATCGGGAGTTATCTCATCAACTAATGTTCAGTACGACAAGAAAGATGTTGTTATTAATGGTTCAACGGTACAAATTGATGGAGAGCATTATTTCAATAGCTTAACTATAATAAACGACGGTGTTTTAACCCAAAAGACAAGATCTCCCGGCGATGTTGGTAGTATGCAACTCATCATCAATAAAGAACTGATAATTAACTCTGGCGGTAAAATAACCGCAGATGGATTTGGGTATAGTGGTGGCACTGGTAAGCAGTATGGCTATGGTCCTGGAGGTGGAGGTTGGTCATTTACTAACTCTATTTATGTATATGCCGGTTCGGGCGGAGGCTATGGAGGTTTAGGAGCGGATGTTGGGTCATATACTTATGGCGATAAGAATAATCCAGACCAGTGGGGCAGTGGAGGTGGAGGTGGCATGGGAGTAGGATCTTATGGCTATAATGGTGATTATACTGGCGGTAGCGGTGGTGGTCTCATAGTAATATCTGCTAACAAAATCATCATAGATAAAGATGGTAGTATCTCTGCTAATGGCAAGATAGGTGAGATAGGTAATGGTGGACGAATAGGCGGTGGTGGCTCTGGTGGATCTATTTGTATTGTTACAAATAGCTTCAATCACGAAGGTATGATTAGCGCTAATGGTGGCGACGGGGTAGCTGGTAGCTATTTTCCACCTTATGCTGGTGGTGGTGGGAGAATAAAGATATTATCGAAGAAAGAAGACGGGACATGGAGTGGCGAGCAAGTTTTTGAAGCCGGAAGAGATGTGAGATTTAAGACAGTTACTGCTAACGGCGGTATTGGTGGAAGTGGCATTGGCACAGGAGGCGCTAGAGAAGTCGCTGGTGACGGTACTGTTGTTATATCTAGAACGGATGGTTGCGGAGGATTGTCCTTTCCCAATAAATCTCCTTTAGTCAGGTTTGTTGCCAGCCCCATTTCTGGCTCTGTACCACTTTCAGTGCAATTTACAGATACCTCCACCGATCCTGATGGCGACGGTATTACTGGTTGGTTTTGGGATTTTAATAATGACGGGATAATTGATAGTGTTGAAAAAAAACCTCTCCATAAGTATTCGTCCGTAGGGACATATACAGCGTCTCTTATGGTTCAGGATAGTCGAGGGGCGTTTAGTGACACAGCGACGAAAACAATTACGGTGGACAAAGTATTACCTGGCACCATCAACATCAACTCCACTCTTCCTGATACAACTATCACAGTTAAGGGTCCCAGTCCTGCTACGACAACCTATACGGGGACGGTGGTTACGCCGAATGTAGCCGTTGCTGTTTCAACAACTGCTCCAATTGGCTCTTATACCGCCACCTGTCCGGCTAAGACGGGATACACATTTATTCCTCCATCAATAAGAACACTTACTGCTGGCGGAACAATTGGTTTTGTGTGTAGTTATACATCTGTGAATAGCCCTCCTGTGGCGAAGTTTGATGGCACGCAGCTCGGGACGACGATGGATTTCAAATATTACGATCAATCAACCGATCCCGATGGGGATACAATTACGAGTTGGGCATGGAAGGTAACAAAGTCTTGGGACCCCGCTTATATCTATACTTACACTTCCTCTGATTCCCAAAAAATCTCTGACGATCCTTCTCCATTCCTTCTTTTTACCAAAAAAGACCTCGCTTATACATATCCCGAGTATACTAATGGAGGAGGACTTTATTCCTTTACTTTGACCGTAACAGACAGTCGCGGGGCGATGGGAACAGTGACTAAAACAGCAGGGCTTAATCCTCCCGCTCCCTCTTCGGCCTCTTTGAGCATCAAGCCGGATGTGGGCAGAGCGGGAGCGAACATCATTACCGATGGCGCTATCGTCAACGCTGGCGCTTCGGTGACTCCCACTCAAGAAACTACTGGCGACTGGACTATTTCCGGCTCTCTCCGAGTAGGGGATACGGTAACGGTGAAGCCAGAGATGGTAGCAGTGGGAGGGACGGTGACCTCTGGCTATAATTGGCAAGTTAAAGAAAATGGGACTGTCATTTTGCCAACCAGTCTTCCCAATTGTTCTTCGGTTACGACCAATTGCAGTTTCAGTATATTAAAATCCAACAGCACTTACGCAGTGAATCTGGTGGCCACGGCCACTAGTGGCGCTACCGCAGTCATTATTACCGATAACACTAAGGCCGTAACAATCACTGTGCCGAAGCACATATTGAATCCGGTGAAATAGTGGGGCTAAAAAAATAAACCCATCCTTCACTTAACCTCTTGCAATATTCTGAATATCAGAAATTTGCAAATAGGTTGCGTTTCGGAGGGTCGCACAGACTATTGTAAAAATATTATGGTGTGCGAAAATTAAGAAAATAAAATGACAGGAGAAAATACCAAACAATCTAGCATCATGAATGATGAGAAATTCATGGATTTCCTTACTGATCAATTTGGCGGTATTCATGGGGATATTAAGGAAATAAAAACCGATCTTCAGGGTGTAAAAACTGACCTGCAGAGTGTCAAAACTGATCTGCAAGCCGTCAAAACTGATCTGCAAGCCGATATAGATAGCGTAAGGAATCAAATGGTCACCAAGAGTTTCATGACAGACAAAATGATTAATTTGAAGAGCGATTTGATTGTTATGATGAGGAAAAGGGACGAAAAATTAGAAAAAGTAGTGGATAAGCTTGGAGAGAAGAAAATTTTTAATTCTAAAGACATTAAAGAAATAAAATCGATGGAAGCTTCTCCAGTTTTACGATAAGTCAAGAAAATAAGTCCCGATGTTCGCTATCGCGAAATCGGGATCCCGACTTCATTATATTAAAAAATATAGTGCGTCGGGAAAAATAAAAAATAAAGAAATATATGTCAATCAAAAAACGCAAACAAAAAGAGAAACTGAAGCCAAAAAAGGTAGTAAAACCAACCCGTCCTTCACGCTTACTCGCTCACGGAACTACTATTCCTGTCTCGCGAGTAGCAAGTTTCGGAGGGTCGCGCAAGATTATTAGAAAAAATCAAGGTGCGCGAAAAAACAAAAAAGTGGTTGTTGGTAAGCTTCGGCAAGGGGAGATTTTGGTGCATAATTTTGCCGAGCCCGGGACGGTGCGGGTGGTGGATATCTCGCGTTTGCAGATACCGCGATACCGCAGGAGAATAGGGATTTTCTTGGGGGCAACTTTACTGGTTATCATCATAGCTGGCATTGCGGGCTCTTTCTACCTCACGACTATCAGGGAAAATATCATTGGTTCTGATACGCAAAAAACTCTTCAACAGACTATCCAAGAAGCGGGGATGGGTGTGGACGCAGATAGTGGCCGAACCCTGACACCAGAAGAAAGACTGAAGAGGTATGTGGAGGCGACGACGATTTTGGAAAAATCAGCTGTCAGCGCGGAGGATTTGGCGACATTAGCTTCACTTTACCAAAATGTTGGTAATCTCACCAAGGCTGTAGAAACTTGGGGGCAAGTAGTGGCCAAAGAGCCTTCTGTCGCTATTTACCACAACAATTTTGCTAATGTCTTGAGTAGTCAGGAAAAATACGAGGCGGCCGAGAAACAATATCGAGAAGCTATCAGGCTGGACGCGAAATTAGTGGCCGCTTATTATGGTTTGGCCACTATGTTGCATAGTCAGAAAGATATTGCGGGAGCGAAGCTGGTCTTAAAAGATGGTTTGGCGCAAAATCCTCAAGATCCATTTTTGCAAAGTTTGTTGGATCAGTATAATAATCCGATAAAATTGGTGCCAGTAAAATAAATTAGGTTTTAGATTTTTAGATAAAGGCAGAGAATATTATGATAAAAAACAGAATAAAAAAAATAGGAGTGTTTGTTGTGGTCATTGTCATTATGGTCGCAGGAGTTTTTGCTTTCAAAAATAATGGGAGGACTCCCTTTGCCATCGAAAGTGTTAGCGCGACTGTCGTCGGGTGTAATGATCCTAGTAGTTGTGATGTTCAGCCGGGGCAAGTATTACAGCTAGTAGTGCAGACGACAGACAACCTTGGTGCCGGACTGCCAATTAAAGGGCCAACAGTCACGTATGAATGGGATATTTCGCAGGTTACAGGAGCTTCTTTTTTGCCGAAAACAGATGTTGAGTTCGATGCTAATTTTTATAAATCACCTGGTGGGAGCACGACTTCTTTGACGGCTAACCCTGAAGTATCTTCTATTGATTCTTATTCTAGAGCTTTCATCAAATTGGGTCCCGATTCTGTGCCTGGCAAGAAAATAATAGTTACGGCGACATATGGTGGCAATACAGCGATTGCCGAATTCATAATTAAGTCCGTTTGCGACCCACTATCGGCTAAATTGCTTTACGGCATCGGGACGGTGATTGACAAAACGCAAACCAATTACGCTCACAAATCCACGGCAGAAATCTTGACCACTTGTAGTGACGATTATAAATTGTATGATGGATTGGGACAGGGAGTCGCGCAGTAGCGCCGACCGCGGACGGACGCAGACTTAACGCAGACTTACGCGGAAGACAAAAATTATTGGTCAGAGGTTCAACCTTGGGGAAGTTTGGAAGCTAAGGTTGAACCTCGGACAGGAAACCATCTAGGGTAAAGAGGTTCAACCTCTGGGCATCCTTTGAGGTTGAGCCTCGGATTGGAGAAATTAAAATTTAGTATGAAAGAAATAACTTTTCGCCATATTGCTATCATCACTCTTGCGGTCGGAGTCGTTTTGCTGGGAGTGGTGGCGTATAACGAGATACGGTTACGAAGTAAGTCACCGATAGCCGGCACGCCGGATATGATTAAAAGAAATCTGGCGATAGAGGAGGCGAAGAAGAAGGGGGAAACGACTTATGGCTTTGAAACGAGTCAAATGCCGGGACCTATAGCGGGGGAAGGGCTAAAAAAGTAATCCCACTTCGCCAAAGGTTTCGCGGGACAAGAAAATTAAAAAAATAAAAAATTAGAAGTCGGATAAGGAATTTATATTAAAATTAAAGTGTGCGAGGAGGAAAATATGACAAAAACTTTGGACAAAAAAAGCCTAGCGCTTTTTATCATTGGCATCGTTCTTATCGTCGTCGCGGTAGTGGCTTGGGGAACACAAAATCAGAGAGCCCAAGCGGCAACGGGGTATTCTTTCACTTGGATTGTGAAGACGTGGAGGAATATTCCTATACCCAATTCGGGCCCAGGTAATACAGCGGCGACGATATCGTTAGGGCCAGCCGAATGGACAGTTACAGGGGGAGTTACTGGCTCGACAACTACCATAACTGAAACATGGACAGTGCCTAGTGGGAGTTGGAGTGGCAATGTTATTGCCGGGGCAACAAATGGCGCATTTACTAGCTTTAATACTCCTGCCACTTTTGTCGCTGCTGGTCAAAATTGCGCAGCTGTTCAGGGGCTATATTCAGCAGTTGGTGGCCAAATAGTATCAGGTTCGGGATGTAATGAGAAGGCAAACGCAACTGCTTATGTTCAAATACCAAATCAATGGACAGTTACCGGGACGATAGCGCCGTAAGGAAAGCGCAAACAAGAATTAAGAGGTTCAACCTTCCTCCAGAGGCGGACAAGTGGAGAAGTTTAGGAGCTAAGGTTGAACCTCGGACGCGAAACTAACAATTAAAATGATTAAAAAGAGCATAAATAATTTGCGGAGGAAGACAATTTTTGCTGGTATGGCGGCAGGGTTGATTTTGCTTTTGACCGGTGGGGTATCGGCCATGGTGCCACCAGTGGCGACGAGTCTCTGCGCCATAATGCCCAATCTTTGTGTGGCTAATTACACGTTGACTCTTGTCGTCAATCCAGTGGCTGGCGGGACGGTAGCTATAACTGGCGGAGCAACAACAGGAGTGGGTGGTTCTACCAAAGAAATTAAGGCTACTGCTAATTCTGGTTATGTTTTTTCTGGTTGGACTTTTACTTCTAGCCCTATTTATGGCAATCTCTCTAATACCCTTGCTAGTTCTGCGACCTTCACTTTTGGTCAAGGCAGTACTACTTTAACGGCCAATTTTAGCGTCAATCTTATCCCTCAAGGAGGCGTCATTGAACCTGTAGAATATACTTATACCGACTCTTACAATTATCCCAAAGGCGTCTTGGTTTATGTGGAAGCGGAGGGAGACGCGGGAGGCGGTAATGCGACATCTTTCAAGGGTGGATTCATCACCTATACTTTGCGCGTTACCAATCAGGGGTCGGTGGACAAGATTGTTAATTTGAGATACGTCCTGCCAAGCATGTTTGATAAAACTAAGGCTACGATAGTCGATGGAACAGGTTTTACCCTTTCGTCTACCAGCAACGAATTGCTTTGGAATTCATATACCGCCACACCGGGGGAGAGTTCGGTTAAATTCAAGGTAAAGGCGCCATAGAGAATTGCAGATTCTAGATTTCAGATTGCAGATTGAATAAAATTAAAAAAAACAGAAAAACAGGGGTAAAGAGGTTCGACCTTGGAGAAGTTTAGAAGTTAAGGTCGAACCTCGGACGGAGACTTCGGAGAAATTTAGAAGCTAAGGTCGAACCTCGGACGAGGAACCATAAAGTCAAAATTCAAATGAACAAAAGATATTCATCCATTATTTTCGGGCTAGTTTTTCTCCCAGCGTTGGTAGCGGGGATTATTTTTGGCGCCACTTCCGCGCGGGCGGTCGGCGAGCCGACGATCACGAAATTTGTTTTTGATGGTATTAGCGGTCTGCCATTCAAAAATGTCACTATCAAAAACCCGATGGACCCAATAACTCTCTATTACACTGTTTCCAGCGCTACTTCATGCAGGATTATAGATGACTTAGGCGCCACTATCGTCAGTAGTTGGGGCGCTCCTCTTGGAGTAGTGAAAACTTTTGTTCCGCAAGGTTCGGCCATCTACAAATTACTTTGCATCAATGGTGCTAGCGCGGAAATTTCCAAGACAGTAATGTTGACAGCTACGGAAGCAATCGGTTTGGGATCGGCCAGCATTGAGATGAAAAATAGCGACAGCGGTCCGATCATCGCCCCTCTTTTGATAGATGGGGTAACGGCCACGCCTACTAGTGGGAATTTTAATATTTCTAATCTGAAAGTCGGCACACACTTCATCTCCGTGGATAGTGGCGGATCTGATACGATAACCATCGGAGGCGTTCAATATTATGTTCCGCAACCGAAAGAGGGAAGGAGATTTACTGTTTTTGCCAATTCTACGACTAATCTCGCGCTCACTTTTTACAAAATGTCCGATCTCAAAAATATTGATCGTTCTACGGCGGAAGCGCTAGTTTTTGACAACAAGGGCAACTCCTTGGTTGATCCCGCCATGTATTTAGTCAAAGGAGTAGCCGCTATTTCTGAAGACAAGATTCATTGGCAATACTCGGCGGCGGAAGTCTTGCTCATCAGTCCGATGTCGGCTCTGATAACAGCGAGTAAAAGCGACGATACTTCTCTCCTCATTAATCCGGGCATTGATTTCACCACCACTTACGATCTTGATGTAGCGGTGGATAATATTACCGATGGAGGAACTTTGACCATCAACGATACGGTTACGCCAGCGTCTGCCATCAAGGGTATCAGGGTAAAAAGCGCTAACATCATTTCCGCTAGTTATAGCGTCGCTACTGCGGGGACTAATTCTTTGTCCATAACGATCAATTCTTTGGTCCACGCCACCAATTATCATTTTGAAGTAGAAGTAACTATTGCCAAAGAGGTGACAGCCAATTCAGTAATTACCAATACCGCGACCTTTACGACGGGGACAGAGCAAACTACCAAAACAGACATAGACATCGTTACTTATTCTTTCCTCAAAGAATCCACCGGGGGTAGCGTTTTTGGTCGCAAGGGAGTGAACTTGAGAAATCCTTCTAGCGTTCTCTACATCATCGGTTCTGGTGGCAATATAGCGTCTCAATCAAAATCAGCGAGCGATTGGACGGTGGGCGCATACGGCATCAGCTCTAATAGTCCTTCCAGTTTTGGTCTAGATGAAGACAAAGTCTGTCAAGAAAATTCGGCTTGCGGAATTATAGAAAAAAGTCGGACGAAACTAATTAATGGCGCCAAAATAGCCAAAACTAGTTATGGCAAAGGTAGTCTCACTAGCGCGACAATAGACCTCAATCCCACCAATATCCCTGAAGGAGGCGCTCTTTATTATAGTGACGGTTTGACGATAGGTAACAATAGCGGTTCGCCGATGACCCTGCGTGGCAGAGGAACGGTTGTTGTTGATGGCGATCTTTCTATTAACGACAGTCTGCAATACGAGAACAAAAACAAAGATATGGTGGGCTTCATTGTCAAAAATGGCAATGTCAATGTCAGTCCGAGGGTAGGAAGGCTGGAGGGCGTATTCTTCATCTATTCTGACAAAGCCAATACCGGTCAAAAGGGGAGCTTTATTAGCGGTTCTTGCGCTATTACCCCCGCTGCTTGTGGCGGAGAGACTTATGACAAACAATTAGTCATTCATGGAGTGGTCATCGCTAGCGGGTGGTGGAATGTTTCTTCGCGATCAGAAGCTTTCCAACTTTATCGCAATTACATTGGTCCGAAAGAGCTACTCTGGTCTTGCGATAACGCCTTGCCACCAATTTGCAAGGGTTCAATAAAGCCTAACGATCCTAAATATCTGGATTGGCAACCAGCCGAAGATTTCCAATACGATCCGCGAGTAGTCTTGTCCCCGCCACCGGGATTTGCCAAAGAAGTATTCAAAGCCAGGCAGTAATAAGCGATGCGAATAATGCGAATTCTCATGCGAATCTACGAATATAATGCGAATAATAAGTAATAAATGAAGGATGTAATTTATCCGGAATTGTCTTACAAAATAAATGGGATATTTTTTGCAGTTCAAAATAGACTAGGGCGATTCTGTAAAGAAAAACAATATTGTGATGAAATAGAGAAGGAACTGCAGAATAAAGGTGTTGCTTATAAAAGAGAATTAAATGATGGCAGTGGGAATAGAATGGATTTTCTCATAGAAGATAAAATAGTAGTAGAATGCAAAGCAAAAAATTTTGCGGACAAAGAAGATTATTTTCAAGTAAAAAGATACCTAGAAATTAATAATTTGAAGTTGGGGATGATAGTTAATTTTAGAAATAGCCATCTTAAGCCCAATAGGATATTAAATACAAAAATTTGATTCGCATAGACATTCGCTATATTCGCATGTTATTTGTAGATTCGCATCGCTTAAGCAATTACATAGTTGCAAAATAAAAATCTTTCATTTATAGTAAGAGCAAGTCGTAAGAGGAAAACAAAAACAAAATGTTAGATATTGATATTTCCAAAATCACCAATGAAGTAGGAGAGCCGACGGCTCGTTTCGTGGAGAGCGAAAAAGATAAGCAAAATCGCAAGATGGCGCTGGTCTTTTCCGCTATTTTTGTGGGTATTTTCGTTTTGGGGACGCTACTTTTCGCGGGACTAGAAGTTTCCGCCAAGAACAAAAATGAAGTGTTGAAAGACGCTATTACTGGGCTGAAGACGGCCAACGCCGCCCTTTTGAGCGTAGAGCAACAAGGGCTGTCTATCGCGCAAAGAAATCGGAACGCTCTGACTCTTCTGCAACAAACGCCTTTCTGGTCAGTTGTTTTCAAAGAAGTGGAGAGCGTTGAACCGAAAACAGTGTCTTTTTCTCGATTTGAGATAGACAAGGCGGGGATTGTCAGAATCAATGGTTCGGCCGAAACTTATCAGGGCGTGGCCAAGCTGCTGGTGTCTTTCAATAATTCCTCTTTCTTTGAAGGGGCTTCCTTGATCAGCTCCTCATTAACGGTCAATGACATCGGTAAATCAAAGGTAGAATTTTCCATTTCTTTGCGCTTAAAGAAGGATATTACTAGAACAGTTATTAAAGAGGAGGAAGCCAAAAAAGCGCAGGAGCAGGGGATATTGGATGACAGTAATTTATAGTAATTAGGCAACTCGTGGTAATTGGTTGTCTGGTTGCAATTAATTACGATAAATTACAATAAGTTACTACGAATTACAGAATTTTATGGACAATCTTTTACCACCAAAGCCCAAAAAGAAAATTCTCAACACCAAAAAAGTGGAGGAATTTTTCAGGACGGGGGAAAATCAAACCGGCACGATCATTTTCTTAGTCATCCTCATCGTGGGTATTTTTGGCTATCTAGTTTTTGGTCCTTTGTACAGCGCCTACAAGCAAAACAGGGTGAATATTGTCAATAATACTAATGAGAAAGCCAAGCTTGAGGAAAAGAAAACTAAATTAGAAAATCTCGCCAAAAGTATTGATGAGCAAAAAGATTTCATTGAAGAGGTGGAGCAGTCTTTGCCGAAAGGTATTGAAATTCCTGAAATTTTGGTCACTCTGGAAAAAGCCGCTTCGGACAATTCGCTTTTCATCACCAATTTTACTCCCAAGGAAGCCAGTAGCGCGGACAGGACGGTTGTCAGTGGAGAAGCGGGGGTTAACGCTGGCGCTGTTGGCGTCAAGCCTTCGGCTCCCAATACTTGGAAAACGCAAGAAATCGTCTTTGATATCACGGGCAATTATTCTGCCGTTTATAATTTCGTCAAAGAGCTGGAAGATAATATCAGGCCATTTCACATCAAAGTCATTAGCGTTAATGGCTCCGGCGATGTCCGTATTGGACAGCCTTTGTTGCGATTCTCTGTAACGGCGAATATTTTTTATCAAGAAGGAGTGGGAGGAAGTAAAGAATAAAATAGCAAAGCAAACAGGTAATAGTAGGCTAATTTAAATTTAATAATGAGGGGAGCAATACAAATAGAACAAAAAGAAGGGAGTAGGGGTATGAAAGCAATATCAAGCATTTTTATCTTAGTAATGGTTGCCATAGTTTCTGGTGGAGGGGTTTATTTATGGCAAAATGATTTTTTAAATAAAAAAGATACAAACAAAGCGATATCCAATGATGCGCAGTCCAATATCGCAGAGGAGCTTACGAGGCCTACCGAGGAAATGTATCGTGATGGCGAGAAATATGCATGGAAAAAATATCAAGACGAAGATCTTGGCGTTAGATTTAGGTATCCTGCTGATTTTGTTTGGGAGAAGCCCAAAAATCCAGATGCTCCTTCCAGTGTGATAGGGTTTACATCTATGTACAGGTCCTCTTTCGTCTATGGATGGGCATTTAGCCCTGATAATTTCTATTTTGAAAGTGGGAAACCGTCAGATTACGACGATATAATAAAAAAACAAGAAAAACTCTTTTCTGATGGGGGCAGTTCACTAAAAATAGATAAAAAAATCATTAAATCAGGCAATCAGCAATGGGAAAAATATACAATACCTCGTTACGGCACCGATGGGGGCTTCGTATATTACAGAATGGATAAAGCCGGCGCTTCTTACATTTTTAATATAAGTTCTGGAAACACTGGCGCTGATGTATTGATGAAAACTATTATTTCTACGTTTGAAATGGAGAAGTAACGTCAAGGTGAGGGGGCTTTATGAAAAAGATTAATTTTTGGTTGAAAAAAATGAAAGGGGAATTTTCTGCTATCAATACGATCGGTATAGTGGCCGCTTTTTTGATGGTGCTTTTCGTTGTCATCGCTATCATCAAAACAGCGCCAAAGTCAGAACAATTAACCAGTTTTCCTCCCGTAGTCGTGCCTCAAGCTTATAGTGAAGTTCTGGATAACGAACTGAAAGATCTGAAAAAGATTGCTGATACGCCAGTCGTGGTTGATCCAGCCGATGTGGGGAAGGAGAATCCATATCTTTAGGAAGGGATTCAAGATTTATGATTTATGATTCATGAATAATCTTTTAAATCCTAAATCCTAAATCCTGAATCATAATTCAGTATGCATTCAATGACAGTTAATGCAAAAAACATTTTAGAATTGGCGCTGGGAAAAAAGCTCCTAGATGAAGAAAGCGCCAAAAAGATTAAGGAAACGGCCGCGCAATCTGGGGCCTTTTTAGAAGATGCTTTAATTGGGTCAGAAAAGGTTAATGTGGAAGATATCGCCAGATTTGCCGGAGAGATTTATGGGATGCCCTATATTGATCTTTCCGCGGTCAAGATCCCTTTCGTTGTTTTGTCCAAATTTCCGGAAGAGATAGCACGCAAATACAATATGGTGGTTTTTGAGACAATTTCCGATCAAATGATCAAGGTAGCTGTTTCCAAGCCATGGGATCCTGTCACGCGCAAAGCTTTTGATTTCATTAAGAGTAAAAACAATATCAACGTTGATCCTTATGTGGCTAGCCAAGCGGGACTAGAAAAAGTTTTAGAGCAGTACAAAAACCCAGTCTTAATGGAAAAAGACACTGGCGCTACGGAAGAAGCGCAACCAATCGTCCAGCAGACAGTGCCTCCTGTTGGAGAAAAAAAAGAGACCTCTCGTCAGGAAGAAAAAAAGGAAGAAGCGCCCCGATCGGACACAGCGCTGGCGACTTTGGTGCAGGAAGAGGTAGAAACCGCAGAACAGCTCCAAGAATTAATCAAAAATTCCGCTATCCCAAGAATTGTGGCGGCGATTATCAAATTTGCCGTTTTTTCTCGCGCTTCCGATATTCACGTGGAGCCCAACGACAAAGCGGACACTAGAATCCGTTGTCGTATTGATGGTGTCTTGCATCAAGTGGCCAGTATCCCCCTCAAGGACCATCCGGCTTTTGTTTCTCGCATCAAAATCTTGGCAAAATTGAAAATTGATGAACAAAGAGTGCCACAAGACGGCAGAATTGATGTGGTCTTCGCTGATCGCGAGATTGACCTGCGTATCTCCACTTTTCCCACCACTAACGGCGAGAAAGTGGTGATGAGAATCTTGGACAAAGGTGGGGGAGTGATTCAATTGGAGCAACTGGGCGTGCAAGGCAAATCTTTTGATTACCTGCTCAAAGCTATCCAAATCCCGCACGGCATCTTGCTCGTGACGGGGCCTACTGGTTCTGGTAAATCAACCACTCTTTACGCGGCCATCGCTCGGCTCAATACCGAAGGAGTTAATATCGTCACTCTAGAAGATCCCGTGGAATACCAGATGAATGGCGTTAGCCAATCGCAGGTGAAACCCTATATCGGTTATTCTTTCGCCCAAGGACTCCGTTCTATTTTGCGCCAAGACCCCAATATCATTATGGTGGGGGAGATTCGCGACAAAGAAACAGCCGAAATGGCGGTGCAGTCGGCTCTGACGGGGCATCTAGTCTTGTCCACCCTGCACACCAATGACGCTGCCGGCGCTATCCCGCGCTTGGTGGATATGGGCGTGGAACCATTTCTCATCGCTTCCTCCCTGCATACTATTATCGCGCAAAGATTGGTGAGGAAAGTTTGTGATGAATGTAAGGAAAAAGCGGAAGTTTCCGAAGCCATCATCGCTGATATGAAAAAAGAGTATGAAGCTATCCCCGAAGAATACAAGAAAGAAATCCCTTTTGAAAAGAAAAATATTTTGCAAGGCAAGGGTTGCAAGAAATGCAATAACTCTGGTTACAAGGGGCGATTGGGCGTGTATGAATTACTCCCTATCTCCGAAGAAGTGCAGAAATTGACTATCCAGAGGTCGTCTTCCACCGACATCTTAAATCAAGCCTTGAAAGAGGGGATGATTACTATGAAGCAAGACGGGGTTTTGAAAGTATTGCAAGGGATTACGACGATGGAAGAAGTGTATAGAGTAACGAGCTTGTAGAAAAAATAAAAATATCAGTTTTTAGTTTATAGTTTTTAGGTTAAATTAAGTAATTTTATTCCACTAATCACTACAAACTAAAACCTATAAACTATTACCGTGGTACAGAAAAATGAATACAATGATTTCTTAGACATTCCAGCGCTGGCTGATAATAAATCAGAGATATTTTCTTTGCTCAATGAGGGATTGGAGAAAGGGGCTTCCGATATTCATCTTTCGGCCGGCTATTACCCTGTCCTGCGGGTGGATAACAAATTGTTGCCTTTGGTTGATAGGCCTAGATTAACACCGGGATACATAGAGAAATTGGTGCACTTGCTTTTGACTCCCGAGCAGAAGGAGACTTTCCGAGAACAAAAAGAATTGGATTTTTCCTATATCTTCAAAGATCGCGCTTTCATTCGCGCCAATATATTTTTACAAAAAGGGAGCGTGGCTTGCGCCATTCGTTTGATCCCCAGTGAGATTCGTAGTTTTAATGAATTGGGTTTGCCAGATTCTGTGCAGAGTTTTGCTCACCGTCATCAGGGATTGGTTCTAGTCACAGGGCCTACCGGTTCGGGCAAATCAACGACTATCGCGGCTATCTTGGAAGAAATTAATAGAACCAGAGCGGCGCATATTTTGACCATTGAAGATCCAATAGAGTATGTTTTTCGTCCCCGACAGTGTATTATAAATCAAAGAGAGGTGGGGCGAGACACCAAAAGCTTCAAGGAAGCCCTACGGTCGGCTTTGCGAGAAGATTTTGATGTTATTCTCATAGGGGAGTTGCGAGACAGCGAATCAATGGAGGCGGCTCTCACTATCGCGGAAACTGGTCATCTGGTTTTCGCTTCCGTCCACGCTGGTTCAGCGGCGACCACAGCCGATAGGATTATTGACGCTTTCCCGCCACATTACCAAAATCAAGTGAGAACCCAGCTGGCCAATGTCTTACTGGGGGTGATCGCTCAAAGATTATTGCCAAAAGTGCATGGTGGACGGATTCCGGCCACGGAAGTGATGGTGGCGAATACAGCGATCATCAGCTCCATTAAAGAAGGCAAAACTAATCAGTTGAAGTCAATTATAGAAACAGGGAAGAGCGAGGGGATGACTACCTTTGAGCAATCGCTGACGGAACTACTGGCTCAAGGCAAGGTGACGAAGGAGACGATTAAGGCATTACTTTGATAAAATAACAAATTACAAATAACAAATTGCAAACAAATCTCAAGTTAAAAATCTCAAACAACAAAAATCTAGGCCGTTAATTATTGGTTTGTGATTTGGAGTTTGTAGTTTGTGATTTACCTAATATATGGATCAATATCAATACGAAGCGCAAGACAAATCGGGGAGGGTCATCAAAGGTTTGGTAGAAGCCGACAGCATTGACGCGGTGGATGATATTTTGCGTTATAACAAGCTGACGGTGCTGGCCGTTAAACCATTTTTGGCCACGGAAGACCGAGTGCGCAATTTTTTTAGTAGCATTTTTGCGGGTATCAGAGCCAAAGATAAGGCTATTTTCTCCAGACAGTTAGCCACGATGATTAACGCTGGTCTGCCCCTGATGGAGGCTTTGAGATCTCTGGTTCGGCAAACAACTAATAAAAATTTGGTTAAGGTTATTATCAAAATAATATCTTTGATAGAACAAGGCAAAAGTTTTTCTTTTGCCATTGGCCAGTTCCCCTATGTTTTTTCCCCAGTTTTCATTAGTATGATTAGGAGCGGAGAGGCCTCTGGCAAGCTGGACGGAGCGTTGAATGATGTCGCCGACCAGATGGAGGGTGATTACGCGATGCGGTCCAAGATCAAGGCGGCGATGATTTACCCAATCTTCATCATTGGCGCCATCGGCGCTGTGGGCCTGGTGGCTATCGTTTATGTTATTCCTCAACTAGAAGATGTTTTCAAATCTTCTGGAGCGCAACTGCCAGTATTGACGCGACTGATGGTCGCTTTGAGCCACTTCCTCGTTAGCTATTGGTATTTGACTATTGTCATTATCATTGTTACAGTTTTGTTGATTAGATATTTCATGTTGACTACCACGGGCAAACATACCATAGGGTGGATAGCGCTGAAATTTCCTGTTTTTGGCAAGATCAATCTCGGTATTTATACGGCTCACTTCGCCAAAAATCTCGGTCTTTTGATGGGGGGCGGGGTGCCTATCATCAAATCTTTGAGCATGATCTCGGAATCCGTTGGCAATATCTTGATAGAGCAAGAGATCAAGGGTTCTATCGCCGAGGTAGAGAGAGGAGTTCCTTTATCTGTCCCTATCTCTCGTAGTCATTATTTCCCGCCACTGGTCGCTTCCATGATTGCTGTTGGCGAACAAACCGGGCAACTAGACAAGATTTTGCTGAAATTAGCTAGCATTTATGAAGATGAAACGAATACGGCCATCAAAGGATTAACGGCATTGCTTGAGCCAATGATTATGTTGATTATTGGTCTAGGAGTAATGTTTTTGGTCTTGGCGATATTGATGCCGATATTCCAGCTTTCCAATGTTATTACTTAGAGCCTGTTGAAAAGTGGCCCTTAACATAGAGAGGTTATTGTATTACGATAGGGTTAAGAAATTAAGAAATTAAGAAATTAAGAAATTAAGAAATTAAGAAATTAATAGTAAAGGAGAAATTATGCAAAAAAAAGAAAAGGGTTTTACCTTAATTGAACTTTTGATAGTTATTGCCATTATCGCTATCTTGGCGACTATTGGTTTGGCTTCTTTCTCGTCGGCTCGGTCTAGGGCCAGAGACGGGAAGAGAAAGGCGGATTTGGATTATGTTTCTAAGGCAGTATTGCAGTATTCTTTGGATATGGGGACTTATCCAGCGGCATCGGGTTCTTTCAAGGCTATTATTTGGGATCCAGCTGTAGCGACTTCTCTAAGAAAGCTTGGATATGTGGAGAAAGATATTGTAGCGCCAAACGCCACAGAGTTTTATAAATATTGCGCTAACGCCACAGATTTTGCTTTAGTAGCCACACTTGAGAATATCCCGACAGGGGGTACGGCCACTTATTCTGTCGGTAGCGGGGGGAAAGACGTTGCTATTGCGGCCGCTTGCACCAGCAGTTGATAGGAAATTCAAAAGCGCGCAACGAATACGGCATCCTTCTGGATGCCGTATTCGGTTGAAAATTATGGCATAATTAGGACTTACGCGCCTAACCTTCCCCGCCAAGAGGTTCGACCTCAAAGGATGCCCAGAGGTCGAACCTCAAAAGACGCAGCAACCAATAGAGAACGCCTGACATTGAACGGTAAAAAAAGATAAGATCAAACGCGTAAGCCCTAATAATAAAAGATTAACATCTAACGTTTTTGGTTGTATAATAATCTTATGACCAGCTTCTATTTCAATCTAGCTTTATACTTTGTGGTGGGCACGATCATCGGTAGTTTCCTTTCGGTGGTTATCACCAGATTTAATACCGACGAGGGGATTATTTTCGGTCGCAGTCGTTGTCCCCAATGCAAGCAAACTCTCACGGCGCTGGAATTAGTGCCGATTTTGGCGTTTTTGGCGTTTCGTGGTCGTTGTCGCCACTGCCGAAACAAAATTGGGCTACTTTATCCGGCGCTAGAATTGCTCATGGGACTTCTTTTCGCTGGACTTTATTTTCGTTTCGCCGGAGCTTTCCTCGGCTATAATTTAACGATATTTCTTCTCATTTACGGTTTAGGATTGGCGGCGCTGGTAGCGATATTTTTCATTGACGCGAGGACTTATTTAGTCCCGGACAAAATAGTTTTGCCCGGGATTTTACTTTTGCTTTTGCTGGGGCTATTAAATCTAGTTTTGCATAATGACTTTGGCGCCAATTTCTTCATCTATAGTCCAGATATTGGGCAATTCATTTTGGGACCGATCATTGGCGGGGGATTTTTTCTGCTTCTCGTTTTGATTTCAAAAGAAAAATGGATGGGTTGGGGTGATGTGAAATTGGGGACATTCATTGGTTTGCTGTTAGGATGGCCGCTTATTTTAGTCGCGCTTTTTTCGGCCTTTATTTTGGGCTCGGTCTTTAGCCTCGTTCTGATAGCGCTGAAGAAAAAAACGCGTCAAGACATCATCCCTTTTGCGCCTTTTCTGGTCTGTGGATTTCTCGTCGCTTTGTTCTTCGGAAAATATATTATTCAATGGTATTTGGGTGTATAATGATAGCGCGATGCTAATGAAATGCGAATGCGCGCGAATCTACGAATGGAATGCGAATCTATTTGCATAGACATTCGCTATAGGCGCATATTATTCGTAGATTAGCATCGCTAAAAAATAAGCGCAAAAGTATGCAAACAAACAAAAAACAAAAAGGCTTCACCTTGATAGAGGCGATAGTGGTGATTTCCATTATCGTCTCGTTGACCGCTATCGCTATCCCCAATATGCGCTCTTATAGGAGCCATATTGTTGTTCGCAACGCCGCCAAAGATCTCCAAAGCGTTCTTTGGGGAGCACAAGCGCTATCTTTATCGCCAAGGAGCGCCAAAACTACTGCCTATTTTTTCAATATCAGCCTGTGTCCAGCGTCATGCGTAACTTCTTCTGTGCAGGACGAGTCTATCACCACCGATTCGTTGGGTAACCCAACAGTTATGGTAGGCTCTGAAGCGACCGAAGGGCTCCCAGTTTTGGACAGATTCGTTTCGGATAAAAAACTTTCTATCGCCGATATTAAATTATACAAAAATGGGGTTTCCACCTCCTATAATTCCCTAAGGATTTCTTTTGCGGTGGGCAATAGGACGGGGGGGAATATCTCTTTGTCGGACGCCACAAACTCCCTTATTACGGGAGACAAGGCGGAGATTATCATCAGCTCTCCAGACACAAAAATTCGTTACAAAATTACGATTAACGCGGCTACCCATATTATTACTATGGATGTGGTCAGAGCCTAAAAATGAGCCTACAACCCAAAACCTACAATCTGAAACCTAAAAACGGCTTTACGCTCATAGAGGTCGTCGTTAGTCTTGCTATTCTGACGACGGTGATGCTGTCGCTTCATTTTGTGGCGCAAATGGCGGTGCGCAGTTGGGATACAGCCCAGAAAAGGAGTGTAGCTTACAATATCATCCAAGACGCGGTGGAAAGTATTCGCAATATTCGCGATAATAATGTGGCTACGGCTTCCGAATGGTTTGCGGGAACGGATAATGCTAGTCTCAATGGCGTATTGATGAAGCCTTTGCCGGCCGGTTTTACGAGGGACATTGTCATTACAGATATTTCCTCCGGAATAATTTATGATGGCGCGACTATTTTTAAGAAAAAAGTGATAGTAACAGTTAGCTGGACAGACAAAATAGGGAAGAAGACACTTTCTGAAACGACTTATTTCACTGACTGGAAGGGCAAATACTAGTCGCTAATTTTCTCTAATTAACGCGAATTATCGCGAATAAATTCGCACAAGATTCGTAGATTCGCCCGCCCGCCTCGCTATGCGCCCCACCCATATTGTTTGCTCCCTAAATATTACGTACGATAATTATAAACAGATATGAAAAGCTTCGGGCGAGAGCATTGCGGGCAGGCATGATAATTCGCATCATTCGCATCGCTTACATATTATGAAAAACAAAAACCTAAAACCTAAAGAAAAAGGCTTTACTTTGATCGAGCTTTTGGTGGCGATATCCATCTTCGCTATTTTTGTAACGCTCTCAACTGACGCGCTAGTGAGCACCGTCAATTTGGAGAGGCGCGCTAGTATTTTGCGTAAAACACAACAAGATACTCGTTATGTTTTGGAATCAATAATCCGTGAAGCCAAGGCGGCTAACGGCGAATACGATAATCTACCGACCAAGGGCGGGGCGAGAACTATCCATGCCTATCAGAAGGAAGGGAACGCGCTGGTTATTTATTCTACGGATTTCAAAACGAGTCAAGTCTCTCGTAACATCTTTAGTCTCGTTTGCGCCAACCCCGCTGTTTGCGATGACGGCCTACTAAAACAGACCAAGGAAACCAAAACTATCGGTAGCGCTAGCTTTACTTCATCAACCCCCGTAGATCTCAATGATAATAAAAAAGTGGTGATCAAAAATTTTTCCTTTTCAGTAACCAGTAGCCCTAATTTGTCAATGCCACCAAAGCTTCAAGTGGCCATCAAGGCTACTAGCGGAGCTAATCTAGATTCTGGCAATCAGATGGTGCGCGGAGAAACCAACCTCACATCGTCAGCGACGAGTAGAAGCTATTAAGAAAGATTTAAGATTCACGATTTATGATTTACGAATTATTCACGGACGGAGGGGCAAGAGGGAATCCGGGACCGGCAGCGGGAGCTTTTGTGATAAAAAAGGGCGAAAAGATAGTGGCCAATGGAGCAGTTTTTTTAGGAAAAACTACCAACAATCAGGCGGAATACGAGGGGTTAGTTTTGGGGTTGAAAAAACTTTTGACCATAACGAAAGGGGAAGTGAAATGTTTTCTTGACAGCGAATTGGTGGTCAAACAGTTAAATGGCCAATATCGGGTCAAAGATGAGGGTTTGAAGCCACTTTTTGCCAAGGTTTGCGTATTGAAAGGCCATTTTGAAAAAATCACCTTCACGCATATTCGGCGAGAAAAAAATAAAGAAGCGGACGCTTTGGTAAATCAGGAATTGGACAAGTATTGATTAGAAAAAGTAATTTACTATTGAACAACGGAACATGTCCTAAATCCGAGGTTCGACCTTGGGGAAGTTCAGAAGCTAAGGTCGAACCTCGGATAACAGACCCCTAGAGGTTCGACCTTGAGAATTAGCTGTTTAAGGTCGAACCTCGGATTAGACTCGAATTAGAAAAAGTAATTTATTGTTATGGGAAATGACTCTGGCAAAAAATGGATCTTCATCGCAATTATCGCAATTTTTGTGATTTCTTTGGGCATTTCGGTTAGCACCTTGGTAACAATACCGCGCGATGAAAGCACCGGAGATAACATCGCCGATGAGGTCAAGGCCAAAAGAGACTTGAATAATGAGCTTTTGGGTGGGCAATCATCTAGCGCCCAGAACCAACTGGATAATATCTTTGGTAGCAAAACTGGTAATTTGGAGGGAGTGGTGAGGAAATTGGAGGCATCTATTTACCAGCAAGGAACGCATTATCTGGAAGCGGGTGGGATTACGTTAGTCATTTTGGAATCAAAAGCGGTTAATTTGGACAAATATATTGGGAAGAATGTGAAGGTCTATGGTGTCAGCCAGCCAACGGTAGAAGGGGACGGAGCTTTGATGGATGTGACCAAAATTGAACTAGCGGAATAGGGAGACTCGTTAGAGTGTTTTGTGCGGAAGTGCGAGTATCGCGCCTCTTTGTTTTGTGGTAAAATGATCCTATGCAAGCTGATGAAATATTGGAGGGGCTCAATTCCGAGCAAAGAGAGGCCGTCAAATATAATGACGGACCTCTTTTAATCGTGGCCGGCGCGGGGACTGGAAAGACCGCGGTCATTACGAAAAAAATAGCCTATTTGATTGCGGAAAAATTAGCAAAGCCCTCGGAAATTCTCGCTCTCACCTTTACCAAAAAAGCCGCTTACGAAATGGAGGAGCGCGTGGATATCATCGCGCCTTATGGTTACAATGATGTGAAAATCAAAACTTTCCACTCGTTTGCTGAAGAATTTTTGCAAGAAAACGCTTACTATCTCGGCTTTTCCACCAATTTCAAAGTGCTCTCTGATATCCAACAAATTCTTTTCGTTCGCGAAAGGATTTTTGATTTTGATTTGAAAATTTTCCGCCCTCTTTCTGACCCGACGAAATTTATTGCCGATATGCTCAAATATTTTTCACGCCTCAAAGACGAGGTGATAGAACCGCAGACCTACACTGACTTCGCGCAGACCAGCGCAGACAAAGCGCAAATCGAGGCGGAAAAAGAGGAAGCAGAAAAGCATTTGGAGCTGGCGCGAGCGTATGCGACTTATCAAAAAATGATGATTGCCTCTGATCGACTGGATTTTGGCGATACCTTATTATACATGTTGAAGGCTTTGCAGGAAAAACCTTCTCTTCTCGCCAGATTACGCCAAACCTACAAATATATTTTAGTTGACGAATTCCAAGACACCAACTATAGTCAAAACGAACTTCTAAAGATTTTGACTATAGCAAATCTCAAATCTCAAATCCAAAATCCCAAACAAATCAAAAATCCAAAATCCGAAATTCAAAACAATCTGCAATCTGAAATCTGCAATCTGCCATGCCCAGTGGTTACCGTCGTTGGTGATGACGATCAGTCTATTTACAAATTTCGCGGGGCGTCGGTGTCCAACATTATGGCCTTTACGGAGCAGTACCCCAATGTGAAGCAAATTGTCTTAAAGGAAAATTATCGCTCGACCCAGGCAATTTTGGATGCGAGTTACCGCCTCATAAAAAATAATGAAGAACGGCTGGAGACGAAATACAAGATTGATAAAAAATTAATTTCTGCCACCGAGCAGGGGAGTGAGCCGGAATTTATTTACAAGGATTCAGAACAAGAAGAAGCAGCCTCTGTCGCCGAAGAAATTAAAAAATTAAAAAAACAAGAAAATAATTATTCTGATTTTGCCATTCTCGTGCGAGGCAACAAGAATGCTTTAGCTTTCACCAATGCTCTTTCGGCGCACAAAATTCCCTTCACCTTTTCTGGCGCGGAGGGGCTTTTCCGTAAACAGGTTATTAAGATACTCATTTCTTTTCTCTCTATTCTCTCCAATCCGACCGACAATTTGGCTCTGTTTAATTTGCTGACCAGTGAAGTAGTGGGGGTGGGTTATGATGGTTTGAGCGTAATCCTCCACAAAGTGCGCTCTACCAACATTCCACTTGAAGAGTATTTGCGCGGAAAAGTCGCGGAAATTAACGCAGAAGAACGCGGAAAAATAGAAAAAGCATTAGATCTTTTGACGAAGTTTCGGCGCGAGAGTGTCGGTAAGAATACAGGCGAGATTCTTTACGAATTCTTGCAAGAGAGTGATTACCTGAAAATGCTTTCTTCACGGGAAAAAGAGGGGAGTATCGCTGATGCCGAAAAGATTATTTCTATTGCCTCATTTTTTGACCGTATTCGGGGCTTTCAAGACGCTAATTTGGACACGGGATTGCAGAAATTTATGGAATACCTTGATGTTCTATTGGAAGTAGGGGAGGATGCGAAAGAGTCCTCTGACGACCCCAATTTTGACGCGGTACGAGTGCTGACTTTTCACGCCGCCAAGGGGCTGGAATTTGATTATGTTTTTATGGCGGGATTGATTGACTCGCGTTTTCCGGGGGCGAACCGCAGTAATACTTTTGAGGTGCCAGTAGAATTGATTAAAGAAAAATTACCCGAGGGTGATGTCCATGTTCAAGAAGAGCGCCGACTTTTTTATGTTGGAATGACGCGCGCCAAGAAAAAATTGTATCTCTCCGCTGGACGAGATTACGGTGGCAAAAGAACCACAAAAGTCTCGCGTTTTGTAGCGGAAGCGGTGGGGCAGGGTAAGGTGGCGCCCGAGATGATTACTTTTTCCCCGATTGAGCGCATCCAGCAACACCAGCCTCAAGCCGAGCCACTTTATTCCACTCGCCTCAAGATGTGCGAAGGGAAGCTACGTCTGTCAAGAGCGGAAGTGGATGATTATCTGACTTGTCCGCGGAAATACAAATATATCCACATCACGCCGATTCGGCTGATGACCGACCCAAGGGTGATTTTTGGGCGAGCTGTGCACAAGGTGATTGAAGAATATTATAAAAGAAAATTACAAATTACAAATTACAAATTACAAACAAATTATAATGACCAAATAGCTCAAGAGGTCGTTCCTCGGGGAGCGAAGCGGACGGAGGTGCGACCTCGGGAACTTTCAGGCGATTTGACACTGGAAGAATTGTTGAATATTTACCGCGACAATTGGAGCTCGGAAGGATTTCTTTCCGCCGAGCATGAGAAGCAGAGATTTGACCAAGGAATTGAGGTGATTAAGAAATTTGTCCACTCTTATTCCAAGATTTTTAATGTCAAGGAAGTGGAGAAAAAATTTACTTTCACACTGGACGATATTATTATTGAGGGACGGATTGACATCTTGGAAGAGCCGGAGGAGGGGAAAATTCGCATCATCGACTTCAAAACTTCCAGTATCGACAGCGAAGAAAAGGCGGAGAGGAGAGCCAAAGAAAGCATTCAGTTGGCTATTTACGCGCTGGCGGTGGAAGAAAATGATGGTAAGATGCCAGATGAAGTGGGCCTATTTTTCCTAGAATCAGGGATTTTGGGCAAGGCCACACCGGACGAGAAGACTATTGCCAAAACCAAAGAAAATATCAAAAAAGCGGCCGAGGGAATTAGAGCCCAAGCTTTTACCGCCACACCCGACCAGATGACCTGCGAGCAATGCCCGTATAGTCGGTATTGCGACGATAGCGCGGTGTAGAATTTTAATGCAAGAACACCATGTGTGGTATAATAACATCGCGAATATCATAAGTAATCAATTTGCTATGTTCTGTGAAAATTGTGGTAAAAAAATAGAGAAAGAAGCCACCTTTTGTGAATTTTGTGGTTTGTCAGCAATAAGTATTGCTGGCGGTACAAAAAAGAACAGAATGCGCAATAATATGAAATATGCTTGGTTTATTTTGATACTACTTGTCGTTGGATTTTTATTTTATTGGTTTGAACTGAGGCCAGTGAATATAAAAAAGAATTGCGTTAGACAAGCTGGAGATGTTAGGTATAAGTTTTATGGCGAAGAGTACCAGAAATGCCTGCATGAAAATGGTTTATAAGAATATAATTTCTGACGATATGCACTGTGTGAAGTGCGGGAATAAGGTTGGGGATAAGGCAAGATTCTGCTCTAAATGTGGAGGTGTTTTAGGTAGCACAAAGAATGATAATAAGAAAGCTTTGGGAAAAAAGATAAAAGAAGAATTATTCAGAGAACGACGCATATTTAAGCTAAAACAAAATACACATCCTTATGCTCTTAGGCTGGTGCCATTTAGCACTAGATTTTACGGTTTCATTATAGACACTTTGTGCATAGGCGTGCTTGAAGCAATTTTTTATATTATCACGCCTTCGGCATCCCATGGCAACTCTGTTTTTGGTCTACTATTATATTTTCTCTACTATTTCCTATTTGAGGTATCTATCGGTAAGACTCCAGGTAAATTCATCACTCGCACGAGTGTTGTGGATTTAGGCGGTACGAGCCAGACAGTGGATCAAGCTCTCGTGAGAACAATTTCTAGGTTTATACCATTTGAGCCATTGTCCTTTCTTTTTAGCGGTAGTGCTTGGCACGATAAATTATCAAGGACAATGGTGGTGCGTACTGGGTCGCTCAAGGGTATATCTCTAGAGCCGATGATTCAAGAGGAAACAATATATGACAAAGAGATTTTCGATTTAGCTGATACATTCTCTAGAAACGAAAACTTTTTGCTTAATGGCAAAGCTTTCATAAAGAGGGGAGATTCTGTTTACACATATGATAAGCTAAGGCTTCAATCGGATACGACTATAAAAATTTTATCAAAGAAATAATAGATATTTGCAAGAGATGATATAGTGCAGATAAATGCTATTGAAATAGTGTCGTGCTACTGATATGTTTAGGCTGATATCGGTAAAAAAATATATGGATTGGCTAAACCTTACGAACAAGGCAATAATCATTATAGGTATACCAGCTATCATTGGTGGGTGTATCTATATTGGAAGGAAACTCCAAATACTGTCTTCTCTTGAAAAAACTATGGAAAAGGTAAAAGTCAATATAAAGGTAGTGGCGGATGCCCTGATAGGCAATACCAGCATTATGTTTGATCACCGAGAACTGGAAAGTTATAGCCCTCTAAGGCTTACAGAGGCAGGTAATAAATTACTAGAAGATTTAAGTTTTCCTAAGGTATTTGCCGATAATAAGACTAACTTTTTCAGTATTATAGATAATGAGAAGCCAAGGTTGAAACATGATGTAGAGATTTTATCTATAAGATCGGTGTATACTTTATCGGATACTCAATCCATGGATTTTTTGAAAGTATTTTTCTACAATAATCCCGATCGCAATATGGAGAATACAGCACCAACGTTGGGAGTATACATTAGAGATAGATATTTAGAAGAACATCCAGAGATAAATCAATAGACAACACCAATGGCTATGGTGGCGTCCATACCTATACCTATCTTGTTCTGGTAGTAAAGTGGTATTGCTTTTAATATCAAATTGTTAATAATGATGTTGAGAAGGCACAGCTTACCGTGCGTGTCCCAGAGCCTACTCTTGAAGAGGCTAGGCAGTGTTGCTTTACGCAACCCACCGCCTTTGTTGGGAGAAATCTCATTTCTTGGGTCATTGGAGAAGTTGTTTTAGTAATAGAGCTTGATTCTTTTCTCAGCAAGAGATTAATGAAGATAGCGATGAAAAAGCAACACCCTCTATGGAACTTATCCCCCGAAAGGGGGTAGTTTTATTTATTGCAAAATATGGCTATTTTTTGTATGATTGTTTAATGAATACGCTTTTATTTATTTTGGTTGGTCTTGTCGGGTTATTGGCGATTTCGGTAGTCGCGATGTTTTTTGCGCTCAAGAAAAAGCCGGAGGAGAAAAACGATGGACAATTATTACTGCTCCAAAATCAGTTGCAAAAACTGACGGAGACGATGGACACCAAATTGGGGGAGTCGCAGAAGTCCATGCAAATACAATTTGGCCAGTCAGCGAAAATCATTTCTGATGTGACGGAACAGCTGACGAAACTCTCCGAAACGAACAAACAGGTGGTAGGATTCGCAGACCAATTGCAATCTCTCCAGGATATTTTGCAAAATCCGAAAAGACGGGGAGTGCTCGGCGAATATTATTTGGAAACAGTGTTAAAAAACGTTTTGCCGCCCAGTGTTTATGAGATGCAGTATAAGGTTGGTAAAGATGACAAAGGCGCGGATTTAGTCGTGGACGCGGCGATATTCCTCCAAGACAAAATAATTCCTATTGATTCCAAATTTTCGTTGGAAAATTATACGAGAATAATAGAGTGTAAAGAAAAAGATGTGCGTGAAAAGCTAGAAAAAGCCTTCAAGCAGGATCTGAAAAATAGAATAGATGAGACGGCCAAGTATATTCAACCGAAAAATGGGACGATGGATTTTGCTCTGATGTTCATCCCGTCGGAAGCGATTTATTACGATCTTTTGATCAATAAAGTGGGCGACGCGGGAGTGAATGCTGCCGATCTCATAGAATACGCGGGCAAAAAACGGGTCAATATCGTCAGTCCTAATTCTTTTTACGCTTTTCTCCAGACTATTCTGCAGGGCTTGAAGCAGATGCAAATCCAGAAATCTACGCAGGAAATCATTAAAAGAGTGGGGGATTTGGATACGCATATCAGAAAATATGACGAGTATATGAAAAAATTGGGCGGTAATTTGTCCACGACCGTTAACGCCTATAACGTCGCGCACAAGGAATTCAAGAAAATTGACAAAGATGTGGTGAAAATCAGCGGAGTGGAGAGGGAGCTACTGGACGAAGTTCAGGTAGAGAGGCCGGAAGAGGAAGCCTCTTGACGGGGTAGTTTTTTTGAGTTAAATTAGTAGTAGTTTCCAAGGAGGGCGTGGGCTCTCTTTTGTTTTTGGCTAGCCCAAGAGAAAAAGCCTTGACAGGTTCCCGAGAAGTGTGTTAAAATGGCCAAGAAATTGAAAAGACTAATTTTCACCAGATGAACATGGCGAAAAGCATTTTTATTGCGAACATAAAAAACCAGAGGTAATCTGTCCAGACTACCCCGGGTTTTTTGTGGTTGAAATAAATGCCACGTCAGTTCTTTAATAACAAGGCAAGCAAAACTCAAATATCCAGTTGAGGGGAACGAAAAGCACGGATATCCACGGATTCTAAACGGATTCATACGGATAGGTGCGGAAAAAATAAAAACCAAAAAAGCAACAAGTTACTATTAGTTACGCGAATCCCGAGCATTCGGGATGAGCTAATTACTATGTAATTACAAAGTTGTTTATTTTTTGGTTTTTTTGTTTCTCTCAACAGTGTGAAAAATTTCTTTTCGCTTCGCAATATTACTAAGGGAGGCGAGGTGAAGGGATGAGCGCTTTCGGAAGAGTTCAAAACCGTTGGGGAACGGTTTGAATTTGGAAGAAAGCCGAACCGTTTTTTCAAAAACGGAGCAGGACGGCTGTGGCTCATCGCCACCGCTAGAAAATTTCGGAGGTGTTCAAGTGAACAGAAAGCATTGGTTGACCATCGGGTTGGCGCTTCTCGTCGGGGTGATTCTCACCTCGAGTTTTTTCTGGCTTAAGAACAATCGGGAGATGAAAACGGCGCAGAGTCCCGCTTCAGTGGCGGAAAACATTCTGGCGCCGGAAGTGGAGGCGGGCGAGCCAACCACGGAAGAGAAGATGCTGGACAAGCTGTCCGTGCTTCCGGGAATGGCCGATGACGTGAAGGGCATCAAGAGCAATACGGATGGTCTTCCGGGAGCGGTCAAGGACATCAGGGACATCAAGGAGAACACGAAAGTTTTGCCTCACATGTCCAATGCTCTCGATCGAGTCGACAAGAATGTCAAGAAGATCGAAGGGCACGCTTCTCATCTCCCGGGAATGGCCGAGAATGTGAAAGGAATCAAGGTCAAGGTCGACAAGATGGCCGACAATCAAATGCCGGCCTTAATTGACGGCCAGACGAATCTGAACAAGGCTCTGGTCGGCTGGAAGCCTGAAACGGGCGCGGGCAAGAAGCCAGCGTCGCAGAACGCGGGCGCGGGCGTCAAGACGGGGCCGAAGGATACGGGCGAGCAGACCGCCGGAAAACAGGAGCCCAAGAAGGATTTCGGTTCTCCGGGCGGGAAGAGCGGGAAAGACTTGGGGCCGCTTTGGTCGGAAGCCTCTACCGCTTTCAAATTGGAAGACCAAACCCGTTTCTGCAAGGCCATCGCAGCGCTGGTGCCCTACATCGGCTCACCCGGCTATAAGAAGGAAGACTGGGACTGGGTGAGGAAGTGGAGCGGTGTTTGCAACGCTCCGGCGGCCAAGAAGGAGAAAGGCTTCAAAAAGATCTGGAATGGATCTCAACGAGGTCTGCGCTCCATGACCACCGACGCAATACGTCAGGGCTGGAAAGAGGGCAACGTTTTCCGCGTAATTGGCGGAGTGGCGACCACTTACCAGCTGGGCGATTTAATTCTGCCCGATTGGGCCAAGGACGACTGGTTCGGCAAGGACCGCGGATGCGGAAATTGCGGGCAGACATCCGGAGGCCAGACCGGCGGAGCCGATCATCCGGAAATACCGGAAGGTGATCCCGATCGGGACCACACCACGCCGGAGAATTCGGCGCAACTGTCCAGTCAGCCCCAGACAGGGGTGGGCTCGGCCAATCAGGCGACAATTTCGTGGGCGACAACTGCGCCGGCGGAGACCCAGATGAACAACGCGGCAACGACCGCCGCGCTTACCGACACGGCCAACATTTTCAACCAGGCCGGAAGCGGCGCCACCGACTTTTTCAGCCAAGGCGCCGATCACCCGGAGTCTGACTGAGGGTTCTCCTCTAAGGAAGGAGGTGAACCGCCATGTTGTTCAATTTTAGCCTTAGTGGCGGTTTCTCCTTCCCGGGAGATCCCCAACTGCCGTAAGGTTTCCTTTGTATTTTCTTTGTGGCCCCGACATACCGAAGGTATCGTCGGGGCCACATTCTCTCTTTTTGTTTTCCTCAACTGGATATTGAGCATTAAATTAAAAAAATAAGTCCCGATGTTCGCTATCGCGAAATCGGGATCCCGACTTCATTATATTAAAAAATATAACGCGTCGGGAAAAATAAGAAATTAAAAATTAATTATTAATCATTAATCGCTTCGCTTTTCTGGCCATAAGCCAAAACGTCTTACTGGGAGAAATCCTGGTCGATAGGCGCAAAAAAGCAAAAAAACAAGCGATTTGAAAATGGAGAAAAATTATGTTAAAAAAACTTATCAATTCCGTAGCCGTCTTCGCTATGATTACGGCTATTGTCGCTCCTGCTTTGGCTATCGCTGGTTCAGTTTCTGTAGCTTCCGAAGTAGCCAATGTTTCTAGCGACAAGAAGTGGACTACTCAAACTTCTGCCAAGCCTGGCGATACGCTGATGTATAGTGTTATTATCGACAATGTTACGGCCACAACTCTTAAGGGAGTTGTCTCTCGCGTTGTTGTTCCTGCTGGCTTAAATTTTGTTCCTGGTAGCGGAAAGTTTTACTGGAAGCCTGTTGGCGCTACCGCTAATAGTGTCGTCCAATTGTCGGATGCTCTTATTGCGGAAAATGGCGTTAATTTGCAGGATGTTCCGCCAATGACTCATGTGTATGTTTCTTTCAAGACCCAAGTAGCTTCTAGCGCTACTGCCGGTACTGTAGTTGCCCCAACCACTCAAGTTTTTGCTAATGGTGGTGGCGTTAATATTGGCGACAGTAGAGCTAAGACAACGGTAATAGCTGGCACTCCATCTGATGGCAATACCGCGCCTGCCCCTGTTGCTTCTGCTCGTATCATTTCGACAGTTTTGAACGAAACTCGTCATGATCAATACTATGTCAGTTCAGCTACCGCTAAGCGTGGCGAAGAGCTGTTCTACAGAGTGCAAGTAAGCAACACTGGCACTACACCTCTAACGGGTGGGGTCTTCAAGGCTCAAATCCCAGCAGGTTTGGAATATGTTGGTAATTACTCTCGTTTCTATTTCGCTAACGCCACTTGGGTTGGCCTAAACGATGCGATTGTTTCTGCCAATGGTGTTGTTATGCCTGACATCCCAGTAGGTAGCTGGGGCTATGTGAACTACAAAGTTCGTGTTGCCTCCAACGCTGTTGCTGGTGGTCCTTACTCAACCTCAAACTACTATTATTCTAATAGTGGCGCCGTTAATCTTAACGACAATGGTGGTAAGGTGACGGTAGAGGTCTCTGGAGTTACGCCTGCCCCCGTTGCTTCTGCTCGTATCATTTCGACAGTTTTGAACGAAACTCGTCATGATCAGTACTATGTCAGTTCAGCTACTGCCAAGCGTGGCGAAGAGCTGTTCTACAGAGTGCAAGTAAGCAACACTGGCACTACGCCTCTAACGGGTGGAGTCTTCAAGGCTCAAATCCCAGCAGGTTTGGAATATGTTGGTAATTACTCTCGTTTCTATTTCGCTAACGCCACTTGGGTTGGCCTAAACGATGCGATTGTTTCTGCCAATGGTGTTGTTATGCCTGACATCCCAGTAGGTAGCTGGGGCTATGTGAACTACAAAGTTCGTGTTGCCTCCAACGCTGTTGCTGGTGGTCCTTACTCAACCTCAAACTACTATTATTCTAATAGTGGCGCCGTTAATCTTAACGACAATGGTGGTAAGGTGACGGTAGAGGGGGATATTACCCCAGTCGGCAAGTCTTTGTCTATCACTTCTTCTATCTACGACGCGGTGAACAAAAACTATGTGCGCGCGCTGACTATCAAGCGCGGTCAATCAGCTGTCATTCGTGTGGCTTTTGCCAACAACGGCGATAGCGACTTGACCAATGTTCGCATCACCAACAGCCTGCCAGCCAATCTACAATACATTGCCGGTAGTATGAAGGTGGTAGTAAATGGCTCTACTGTTTCTACCTCTGACAGCGTGATTTCTTCCGGAGCTTCTATCGGCTCTTTAGCCAAAGGAGCTGCCGGCTATCTGGACTTCACCGTCAAAGTAAAACAGGACACGCCAAGCAATATTACGCAATTGAGCTTTACCGGCACCGGTAACGCTGATGGCGCCGCTCAAGTATCAAGCTTGGCCACTTTCAACCTTATGGCTGATGGCGGTACTTTGCCTGATACGGGTACGCCCGGTAGTATTGCCGCTCTGATCTTGCTTGCCTTGTTTGGCGCTATCGCTTCTTCCATTTACTTGAAAGAAAGCAACGCTTTGAGCAAAGCGGCCAAATTGATCAAGAGATAATTTTCTACGGATTACGGATGGTACAGACATACTGATTACAGATAGTAGAAAACTAAAGAACCCGTCGCAAGGCGGGTTTTTTAGTGGGGGATATTATGTATACGATGGCTATTTATCAAAAATTAAATTCAGGTTATAATTAATTTATGCAAGACACGCATGAGTTTATAGATAGGATTATATGCGGAGACGCAATAGATATAATGAAAAAAATACCGAACGGCTCGGTTGATTTAATTGTGACTTCGCCACCATATAATCTTAAAAATTCTACTGGTAATGGCATGAAAGATGGAAGGGGCGGAAAATGGGCGAATGCCGCCCTGCAAAATGGGTACTCACATTATGACGACAATATGCCACATGAAAAATATGTAAAGTGGCAAAGAGATTGTCTAACTGAAATGATGCGAATTATTCCAGATAACGGGGCAATCTTCTATAATCATAAATGGCGTGTTCAAGGAGGATTATTGCAAGACCGCCAAGATATAGTTGATGGATTTCCAGTTCGGCAAGTTATTATTTGGAAGCGCGCTGGTGGTTTAAATTTTAACGCAGGCTATTTCTTGCCAACTTATGAGGTAATTTATCTTATTGCAAAGCCAAAATTTGAACTAGTAAAAAAAGCAAATGCTCTCGGTGATATTTGGGAGGTGTCCCAGGAAATGAAGAATGGGCATCCCGCTCCCTTTCCTATAAAGCTTATAGACAAGATTATCTCATCAACAAACGCCAAGACTATTCTCGATCCATTTATGGGTTCTGGCACAACGGCGATTTCTGCAATAAACTTCAAGCGTAATTATATCGGCATTGATATTTCGCCAGAGTATTGCGAATCAGCAAAAAAAAGAATTAAAAATCATAAAGCACAAACTAAGCTATTTTAATATGAAAAAACCAACTATTTACACGAAACCAGCTTTGGTAACAAAACTCAAAGAGATCTCCGAAATGGGGTTTATTCCAAATGCGCGAAGGGGGAACCACGGTGGAATCGGCAATACATTGGAGGATCTGCTTGGTATTGAAGAAAACAATCTACCGATTCCAAATGCTGCTGAATGGGAGCTTAAAGCGCAACGCCTAAACTCAACATCACTCACGACACTCTTTCACACCGAACCATCTCCTCGCGCAATTCGTTTTGTCTCACAAGTTTTATTGCCTTTATATGGTTGGGCCCATCAGGAAGATGGGAAGAAATATCCAAAAGGCGAAATGAGCTTTCGTCAGACTATTCATGGAAACTCAAGGAGTGATAGGGGATTTAGGGTTATAATCGACCGCGAAGAGCGAAAAATTTTAATTTCATTTGACTCACAGTGTGTAGATAAAAGACATAAGGCGTGGCTAAAACAAGTTGAAAAACAGGTTGGGTTGGGCGAACTTAACCCCCAGCCCTATTGGGGTTTTGATGATCTGGAGCATAAAGCAGGAACAAAATTGCTTAACACTTTTTATGTACAGGCAGAGGTAGAGATTAGACGCAAAAAAGAATTTTACCATTACACGAGAGTAACCATGCTACAAAAATTCAGTTTCGAAGGATTTTTGAAAGCGCTTGAAGAAGGCAAAATTCTTGTTGATTTTGATGCTCGTACTGGCCACAATCATGGAACAAAATTTCGTATGAGGCAGGATTGCTTACCGATGTTATATGAAAAAGCTACTGTAATAATGTAGAATATGCATGAAGTATTAACGGCCGAGGAATTGTTATCCGAAGCTACGAAGGGCAAGCAAAATCTAATCGATAGGGGAGTCTACAAGAGGATTGAGGAAATAAAAGCTCTCTCCTCGGCTCCTAATTTTTGGCAGGATTCCAAGACGGCCGGAGTTTTGATGCGGGAATTGGGGGAATTGCAAAAGGAAGTAGGGGAATGGGAATCTCTAGTGCAGACTAGCGCAGACTTGACGCAGATGGACGCAGACGGGAAGACACAAATTCACGCGGATAGGGAACGGCGATTACATGAGCTAAATCAAATGTTTGCTAAGTTAGAAATCAAGACCTATCTCTCTGGCAAATACGATGCGGGCAATGCGATATTGTCCATCCATGGTGGCACGGGAGGCGTAGACGCGATGGATTGGGCGGAGATGTTGCTACGGATGTACACTCGCTATATAGAAAGAAAGGGTTGGAAAGCTGAAACTCTGCACATATCTTATGGAGAGGAAGCAGGGATAAAGAGCGTCTCTCTGGAAGCCATCGGTCGCTACGCTTACGGCTTTTTGAAGCAAGAGCAGGGGACACACAGACTAGTGCGCAAGTCTCCTTTTAACGCTAAGGGTTCTCGCGAAACCTCCTTTGCGTTGGTGGAGGTCACGCCCGTTGTTGAGGGAGTAGAGGATATAGTGATTGACGACAAAGATTTGAGGGTGGACACATTTCATGCTTCGGGCAAGGGTGGACAAAAAGTTAATGTTACCGATAGCGCGGTGCGTTTGACGCATCTTCCCACAGGCCTAGTGGTTTCTTGTCAGTCGGAAAGATCCCAACATCAGAACAAAGAGCGCGCGCTGAAAGTATTACAATCGCGCCTGCTCGTCTTGAAGGAAAAAGAAACCGAAGCCGAGCTGAAAAAAGAAAAAGGGGATTTGCGTCTAGCCACTTGGGGTTCACAAATCCGTTCCTATATTCTCCAGCCGTATCAGCTGGTCAAAGACCACCGCACGGATTTTGAGACTTCGGATGTGGAGAGGGTGTTGGATGGGGACATTGAGGAATTCATTGATGCCACTTTGAGGGTGCGTAATTTATCGTAATTGATGGTAATTCATAGTAATTTAGTTGTTCTAATTACTATCGGTTACCACTAGTTACATGCGAAGCACAAAATTACTATTTTAGTTATCCACTTGCCATTTGGGGGTATTTACAATATGTTGTGATAGTATGAATAATAGGATGGAATAATTTTTTTATTTCCCATTCGCGAAAATTAGAGTTAATTCGCGACAATTCGCATCTAAATGATTTCTATTGATAAAGTTTCCAAAATTTATTCGCCGAAGATTGTGGCTCTAGACGACATCAGTCTTGAGATTGATTCGGGAGATTTCATTTCTATGGTCGGACCTTCAGGAGCGGGGAAGTCCACTCTCATTCGTCTTTTGATTGCTCAAGAAAGGCCGACCAAGGGCAAAATTATTATCGGAGGCAAAGATATTTCTCGCCTGCGTCCTTCGCAAGTGCCTTTTTATCGGCGCAAAATCGGGGTGGTCTGGCAGGACTTTAAGCTCTTGCAGCACAAAAATGTTTTTGAAAATATCGCTTACGCGCTAGAAGTAGTGGAGAGGCCCCAGAGGGAAATAGACGCCAAAGTGCCCCATATTCTGAAGCTGGTGGGACTGGAAGGCAAGGAACACCGCTTCCCCCATGAATTGTCTGGCGGAGAGATTCAGAGAACAGCCATCGCTCGCGCCTTAGTGCACGAGCCGTATCTTTTGATCGCCGATGAACCGACTGGTAATCTGGACCCAGTGAACGCCGATGATGTCGTCAAACTGCTTCTACGAATCAACAAAATGGGGACGACGGTTCTGCTCGCTACCCATAATAAGGATGTAGTGGATAGCTTGAAGAAAAGAGTGGTAGTCTTGGAAGACGGCAAGATAGTTTCGGACAAGAAAATAGGCAAATATCATTTATAGGGACTAGGGACTAGGGACTAGTAATTGGGGACTAGTGGGGGGCAATAATGATTAATTCTTATAAAGATTTAATTGTTTGGCAGAAATCCATGGATTTGACAGTGGCCATTTATGAGTTAACGGAAGTATTTCCTCGAGATGAGATGTATGGCTTAATCTCGCAAATCAGGAGAGCTGCCGTATCAATACCTTCTAATATCGCTGAAGGAAATGCAAGGGGGACGAAGAAGGATTATCGCCATTTTCTCATAACTGCTTTTGGGTCTGGCGCGGAACTTGAAACGCAGATTGAAATAGCAAAAAGATTGCCTTTTGGTAAAAAAATAGATTTTACAATTGTTGATGAATTGCTTTTAGAGGTTATGAAGATGTTAAATGTTATCATCAAAAAATTAAATTCAGATTAACTAGTCCCTAGTCCCTATAACCTACCCCCTATGTTTTCTTACAAAGCTTTTCACAACGCAGTCCTGTCGCTCTGGCGTAACAAATGGATGACGGTGGCTACCGTGACCGTGATGTCGCTCACCCTTTTTGCGGTCGGCCTTTTTGTGGTTATCAATATTCTAGTGGTTTCGGCGGTGGACAATGTCAAATCTCGTATTGATCTAGAAGTTTTCTTCAAAAAAGAAGCAACCGAAGACCAGATTATAGCTATCAAGAACGATATTTCTACTATGAGTATTGTCAAATCTTCCCAATATGTGACCAAAGAAGAAGCGCTCAAAACCTTTAAAGAGCTTTACAAAAATAGCCCAGAAATCATAGACAATCTGACAGAGGAAGAAAATCCTCTGCCGGCTAGCGTCAAATTCAGTCTTTACAGAGCGGAAGAGCTAGAGAGTCTCAACAAGATCTTCAAGGGCTGGAAATACGACGAAGTGACGGATAGCACTAGCTACGAGAACAACAAGCTGATGGTGCAGAGGCTGATCGCGATCGGCGATTATACGAAAAGGGGAGGGGCGGTCTTGAGCTTCATTTTCATCATCACCACCTTGATGGTGGTCTTCAACACTATTCGTATCAATATCTACACGCGCAAAGAAGAAATTGAAATCATGCGTTTGGTGGGAGCGACTTCTTGGTATATTCGTTGGCCATTCATTCTGGAAGGCTCTTTTTACGGGCTGATATCGGCGACCATCGCCCTGCTGGTACTTTTCGCGGGGATCAAGGTGATAGAGCCGAAGTTGTTGTCTTATCTGGGAGAATTTTCTACTAGCTTTTATAGCTATCTCGGGAATTACGCCATTGAGATTATCGGATTGCAATATATCGTCAGTATCGCTCTGGGAGTAGCTAGTTCATTTCTGGCCATTGGGAGATATATAAAGATATAGGTCATATACGACCAATAAGACCTATATCTTGGGTCTCTAACTAAGAACCATTGCCAATATGTGGTAATCGGTAAAAAGGAGGGCTGTGGATAATTCCACGGCCTTTATTATGCCACATCATTCAAAAGGTAAAAAAAGATAACCAAGCCATTTTTGGAAAAAAAGGGAGTCGCCAGATGGGGACAATATGAGAAAAGAGGCTAAAATAAGCTAAATAAATGACTTTTTTGCTTATTTTCGTGTCTAGGGGGTATGGCCAAAAAGTGAGCATTTTGTCCGTTCAAATTGACTTTTCGCCTTTTTTGTGATATACTAGGAACATCAAAGATTAAGAAAGTGTTGATAAAAAATATGAAAACTCTTAACCGAAACAAAAATCAAAAAGAAGGATTGACCACCAAGCTTTTGGTCTCTACTTTGCTGGTTTTGTCCTTGGCGATCAATACGCCTACTGTTTTCGCTACTTCCACTACCGCTAGTGTGAGCGAGTTAGATAGCGAGATCAACGCCAAAAAGAATGAACTCAACGCTACCAATCAGCGTATTAAGCAATTGCAGGGTTCGGTAGCCGAACAGCAAAGAACCATCAAGAGCCTCTCTGACCAGATGCGTGTTATTGATTCGCGAATGGAGCTGATCCAGCTTCAGCTGAAGGCCAACCAATTGGATATAGAGAAGACTTCCAAGGAGATAGAAAGCACCGAAACGCAAATTAAAGAAAAAGAAGAGGAAATGGTGAAGCAAAAGGCGGTCATGGACGCGGTGATCCGTAAACTCTATATGGATCGTGGCGTCAACTTGATTTCTATTGTAGTGGAATCTCAAAACTTTTCTCAATTAGTAGAAAAGACAGAGTATCTGGCGCGCATCAGAACGCAATTGAAAGAGGCTATTGAAAAGCTGAAAGTATTGAAAGTAGAGCTAGAAAAGCAAAAAAATGATCTTGACGAAAAGATGAAGGGGCTGGAGGAATTGAAGCGCGATAAACAAACTGAAGAGACTGGTTATGAGAACCAGAAGTACGCCAAGGCCAAGCTTTTGGAGCAAACTAAGGGGCAAGAAGCCGCTTTCAAGAGCACTCTTGGTCAAGCGCAAGCTGAAGAGAACGCCATTACGCAAGAAGTGATTCGTCTGGTGCAAGAACAAGCTCGTAGGAAGCGTGCCGCTGGCGGGGTAGAAGCTCGCGCGGGTCGTGGCGATGTCGTTAATACTGGTGGCTTCAGTTATCCTCTGGCTGGCACCAACCGCGTTTCCATTACTGGTGGAGACTATATGGACCCTGCTTACGGTTTGGGCTTCCCTCATACCGGTGTGGACTTGGCCGCCGCTCAAGGTACGGCTCTCTACGCGGCCGGCGCTGGTGTGGTCGTGGTCGCTCACGATAGTGGCAACGCTGGTCTCTCCTATATCGCTATTGACCACGGTAACGGACTAATCACTAAATACCTCCACTTGTCCGCTATCTTCGTTGCGGCTGGTGATGTGGTCAATGCTGGCGACTTAATCGGTAAGACGGGTGGTTCTCCTGGTACTCGTGGCGCGGGTATTTTCACTACTGGTGCGCACCTGCACTTTGAGATTACCGACTACAACGGTAGGACGCAAAACCCTCATAACTACTTGAATATCTTGCCTCCGTTGTTTTAGAGACGCAGACTGACGCAGACACTGAATCGCAGACTGACGCAGAAAAAGAACAAGCCCCGCCGTTTTCAAACAGCGGGGCTTTAAGTTTTTCCGCTCTTGCCACAAATCCATTGTTCGTTTATGATGTTACGGTATGGATGAAGAACCGATAACACTAAATACTCCTTCAAAAGGCAACGGTAAGGCCAAGAAAGTCCTCATTATGGCGGGGATTATTTTGGTGTCTTTTTCGGTTGGGTTTTGGTTGAATCAGGGGATTAATATGGTGGCTTCCATCTACGGGAAAGGTTTCTTAACGGAATCTTTGCCTCAATCCATTGGCGAAGCGGATTTTTCCAGATTCAACGAAGCCATCAAGGCGGTGGAAGAAAAATATATCGGCGTCATAGATTACAACAAATTAGTGGAAGGCGCTATCGCTGGAGCGATTGCCTCATTAGAAGACCCTTTTTCCACCTATTTTACCAAGCAAGACTTGGCTGAATTCAACGACGAACTTTCCGGGACTTTTGAAGGTATCGGGGCGGAGATCGGGGTGAGAGACAAGAAGCTGGTAGTGATCGCGCCCGTGGACGGGACGCCAGCCAAGAAAGCGGGATTGAAGCCTGGAGATTGGATTAAATTCATTGACGACAAGCCGACAGAATATATGACGGCCGATGAAGCGGTTGGTCTTATCCGCGGAAAAGGGGGGACAGAAGTGAAGCTTTCCATTGTTCGCGAGGGGCAAGACAAGGTTCAAGAATTCAAAATCAAAAGACAGCTCATCAATGTCAAAAGTGTTTCTTACGAGAAAAAAGACGGGAATATCGCCTATATTCGCATTATGAGATTTGACGCTGATACGGCTACTCTTTTTTCCAACGTAGCCAAACAAGCGAAAAAAGATGGGGTCAAGGGCGTAATTCTGGATTTGCGGAGTAATCCCGGTGGCTAT
Source organism: uncultured Candidatus Saccharibacteria bacterium (assembly GCA_964355795.1). GTDB lineage: Bacteria > Patescibacteriota > JACPGU01 > JACPGU01 > JACPGU01 > CAYHEQ01. The sequence continues at coordinate 4,233 of CAYHEQ010000001.1, read as the reverse complement.
TTGGACACGGCTATTGCGGTAGCGGGCGATATTATTCCCGACCAGGTAGTGGTCTTGGAGGAACAGAAAAATGGCCAGAGGAAGGAACTAAAAGCTGACAACAAGGGAGGGCTGGCCGATATTTCCCTAGTCGTTCTGATTGACGAAGGGAGCGCTTCGGCTTCGGAAATTTTGGCGGGTGCTATTCGCGATAATGGGCGGGGGATTTTGATTGGCCAAACGACTTTTGGCAAAGGGACGGTGCAGGAAATGGAGCAATTTGGCGATGGAGCGGCGCTGAAAATTACTGTGGCGCATTGGTTGACGCCCAAAGGCACTGTTATAGATAAGAATGGACTAAAACCTGATATTGAGGTAAAATTGGGGGACGTCCCGACGTTACAGTCGGGACAAGGCCTGAAGGATGAACAGTTGGAGAGGGCAGTTGAAGAAATTAAAAAAATAATAAAATAAGAAATTAAAATTGACCTAATTTTTTAGTTTTTTAATTTATTAATTTTTTAGCCAAAACATTATGGAAATAGTTTTACTCAAGACCATCAAGACATTAGGTAAGGCGGGGGAGGTCAAGAAGGTGAAAAATGGCTACGCCAACAATTTTTTGTTGCCTTATGGTTGGGCTTTGCCGGCCAAGGAAGGGTTCATTAAGGAGGCGGGGATTAGGGCGCGCAAGATAATCAGGGAAATGACTTTGGACAACAGTATGCTCGAAGCCTTGGTTGGCGAGATCGATGGCCGGAGTTTCTCTATCAGTAAAAAAGCCGGTAAAGAAGGTAAATTATTCGGCTCGGTCAAGGCCGATGATATTGTCGAACTGATTACGACCAAAACCGGTAAAACAATCGACGAGAAATATGTTCAGCTAGAAGAGCCAATCAAAAAAGTCGGCGAATATAATATCGTTATCGGTTCCGGAGACGATCTGAGGGCGACAATCAAATTGACGGTAGAGGGCGAGGAGTCGGAGAAGGCCGGAAAGAAAGTTTTGAAAAAGACACCGATGAAGAAGGTAGCCACAAAGGCGAAGAAGAAGTAATCATAAAACCAAGAAATCATTAAAACAAAAAACTAGCCCCTAGTCCCTAAAAACTAATCACTAAAGATATGTTTGACAAAGTAAAAGATTTGTATAATCTGCGAAAACAAGCGGTTTCTTTGCAAAAGGAGCTGTCGCAAACCATTATTGAGGTAACCTCGCCGGATGGTTTAATTAAAGTAGAAATCTCGGCCGATCAAAAAATCAAGCTAATCGATATTGACCAGTCTTATTTAGTCGCTGACAAAAAAGGTAATCTCGAACTACAATTGAAAAATGTTTTATCTTCCGCCCTGACTCAATCCCAGCAAGTAGCCGCCAATAAGATGAAGGAGATGGGGGGATTGGAGGGGCTGATGGGCGGGCTACAATAATCGCAAATTGAGATTTGCAATATGAAATTAATCGTCGGTCTTGGAAATCCGGGCAAAGAATATGAAAAAACCCGCCATAATGCGGGATTTTTGGCGTTAGACGAGCTAATAGGGCAGATTCAGGATTTAAGATTTAAAATTCAGGATGGATTTAAATACGAAGATAAATTTGATGCGGAGATGATGGGAGGGGAGATCAAAGGCGAGAAGGTTATTTTTGTGAAACCACAGACATTCATGAATAATTCCGGTGAGGCGGTGAAAAAGATAGCGGATTTTTATAAAATAAGTCCCAGTGACATTATCATTATCCACGATGATTTAGACATTCCTTTTGGCGAAGTGAAGGTGAAAACGGGCGGTTCTTCGGCTGGTCATAACGGGGTGCAATCTGTTATCGACCATTTGGGGACAGAGGCCTTCCGACGCGTTAAAATAGGCATAGGGCGACCAACAGAGGGCATCTCTGCCGATAAGTATGTTTTGCAACCGTTTAGCGGGGAAGAGCAGGCAGAATTGGTAGCGATATTGGGGGAAGCTAGTAAGCAAATCAGCAAATCAGCTAATAAGCTAGTAAGCCAATAAGTAAAAAGACGGGCTGGATATTGAAAATATTAAAGGGCGTCATTAGCTACACAATATAATGTGTAGCTGAAAGCAGTTTTGGGTGGTCAATGAAGAATTGTGTAATACAAAAGCCCACTGGCTATTACGTGTGTGTAAAAAGTACCAATGGGCTTTGCGGGGAGGAAGATGTCTCGTGATGAACCACGAGATATCAGGTAGTAGTCAGACGACATCGGCTGGGGGAGAGGCTCTCATCTGTATCTGTCAGTCTTGCGACTAACAGGCAGGGAAATAAGAGCTTTTCATCCAGTCGATGCTGTCTAAGTCCTCTTCGCTAGACAAGCTCCCAATCTGTCTAGGCGACATTTATCCTTGCTCGTAAGTTGTTAAAATTAGAGCAAGTTGGGTGCTAACGGAGAGGGTGCTGCCTGCGATAAAACCTTAAAGGAGGGCTAAAAGGCTTAGTAGTTGTCATCAAGTCCGAAGACTAGTTAACAACCTCGCAAACAGCACTATCTCCATTAACTGCTTTTGGGAATTTCTGCGAAAGGACTAGATTTCAATGTGCTTAACTATGGCCATAATATAGCACAAAGAGTCTAGGGTGTCAACAACAATTTGTCTAGTGTTGCAAAAATAGCTTGATATACCAAATATCTTTTCGTCAATTTTGTAAATGCTAGACAATTTATTAATGAAGTGTGGATAAAATTGTCTATCGTTAATGATGGCTGTGGATAAGTATGGGGCTAAGAAAATAAGAAAATAAGAAAATAAGAAAATAAGAAAATAAGAAAATAAGAAAATAAAATTACGGGATGTCAGAGTTTAGCAAATACATTCTAGAAAAAATCCAATCTGGGGTTTCGTTCAAAAAGGCTCAAGCTTTGTTGTCGGAAAAGGGCAGTGTTTCTTGTGGTGAGCTTGGCGATACCGGTAAGGTGTTTTTGGCCAGCACCTTTGCTGGTTGCGCCAAAGACAATGTCCTTTTGGTTGTAGCTAATGATTTGAGACTAGAATCTTTCAAAAAGCAAATAGAGGCTTTGGGTGAGAAACCTTTGACGGTAGCTTTGTCTAGTGAGATTGGTCAGAAGCTGGCAATCGTCTTGTCAGCGGACTTTGTTGGACTATCGGTGGACAGTTTATTGACCAATGTGGTTACTCCCGAAGAATACGAAAAATTGTCCATCGTTATTAAAGAAGGGAAAAGTATCATAGAGGATGTGGACAGAATTCTCCTAGACTTTGGTTTTGAAAAAACGAAGAAGGTTCGTGGCGCTGCAGAATACTCAAAAAGGGGAGATATGATAGAGATTGGCCTTGCTAATGGTACTAAAATAGGCGTGGAACTTTTTGGACAAAAGGTGGAGAAGCTTTATTCTTCTGCTTATGATGGCGCTGGTAAGAAGAGTTTGCAGGATGTTTGCATCAGGCCGATGAAAATCCCAGAAGGTAGGGCGAAAATCCTAGATTATTTTCAAGACTGGACAATTATTATGGACGGAGAAGACGCGATAGATCTGGCTATATTGTCTAGTGTTCAAGGATCGGAAAATCAAATCTTGCCGGAAAAGGCCGGGGAACTAGCGCAAATTCAAAAGGAAATCAAAAAGCATAAAATAATTTATTTAGAATCTTTTTTCACAAGTGAAGAACGGGGAGTCAACTTTTCCTATCTTCCTCCCCAAAGTGTCCAGCGACATTTTGCTGACTGGATTAGTGGCATCAAGGAAGCGCAAAAAGTAGGGACAAAAATCATCATTTTCACCGCTAAAGAAAAAGAGTTAGCCAAGATTTTTTTGCATAATAGTGTCAATTTTTCGTTGATAGGGCTTACGGATTCCACTTTCTCCGTAAAGAGGTTCGACCTCAAAGGATGCCCAGAGGTCGAACCTCAAAATACGCATCGACTATTGGAAGACACCCATCATCATACGGTAAGCCAACGACAAGAAAAAGCGCGTAAGCCACAATCCGATGAGATCGATAATGGTCTAGTCTCAATTATCATTCAAGAAATAGACGAAGGAGTAATTCTCAAAGGACTCAAGACCAATATCTATTCGGACAAAGAAATCTTCGGCGAGACAAAAACAAAAAGAAGGAAAAAGGTGAATTTCTCGGCGCTGACGAACCTCAAAATAGGCGAATATGTTGTTCATATTGACCACGGCATTGGTAAATTTGTGGGGTTTGGGACAATCAAAATTGATGATATTTCTCGCGAGTATATCTTCATTGAATACAGCAAGGGGG